>JAYYEV010000012.1:0-19120 GCA_036159515.1 Bacteroidota bacterium
CCTTGTTTTAAAGACTCATCAATAGAACGAAAGTCTGCAATACCCTCCTCGTAAATACGAAGTGCTTCTCCGTAAAAAGGTCTAGCAATTCTATTTACTATGAATCCGGGTGTATCCTTTGCTATAACTGGTGTCTTCTTCCAATCGTTTAACATTGTAATTACATTTTCTAATACTGTATCGTCTGTCTTTAAAGCTGGTATAACCTCAACTACCGGCATAAGGGGTGCTGGATTAAAAAAATGAACTCCAAGAAAACGACTAGGGTTGATGGCTGATGATGCTAAATTGGTTATGGACAAGGAAGAGGTATTAGTGGCTAAAACACAGTCATCCGTAATAACTTGAGAAAGGGAATGAAAGAGTGTTTTCTTTATTTCAAGGTCTTCTATAATAGCCTCTATCACAAATTCAGCTTTACTAAATTCACTGATCTGGTCAACAACTGTAATGCATTTTAATGTTTGTTCTTTCTTCTCTTTTGAAATTCGACCTTTCTCAATTAGACGATTTAAAATAGCATCTAATTTCTCTAAAGCACTTTTTACAGTCTCTCTATTTTGATCATAAAGATAAACCGTGTAACCCGCCATGGCTGCAACTTGTGCAATGCCTGCCCCCATAGAGCCAGCACCTACAATTCCTATTTTATCTATTTTTTTCATCATCCTAATTTAATTCTCAAAATCCTCATAAATTAAATATTTCTTACGCTTTTGCTTAAATGCGGTTAACTCATCTTGATACGTTTCTCTTATTTGATTTGCATTAGCCCCTCCCTTTATAAGGTTCATAAGTTTGTCCGAACCTGCAAGCAAATTGAAAAAGTTGTTTTTATTAAAAAATGTGGGATCATCATTAAAAGTATGGTAGGCATGAATTATCCATTCAAAATTTAACTTTTTGGCACTAAATAAAGAATCTTCAGAAAGTGTACTAAAGTTTGTACCATAACAAACTTCACCTTGGTGTTTGGGGTGTTTTGCTCCAAAGGTAGGCATGGGTGTAAATTCAAATGACATTTGCTTCATAAAAGGTGATCCGTAAACTTGAAATGGAAAAGCGGTTCCCCTTCCGATACTTACATTCGTGCCCTCAAAAAAGCATAGGGAAGGATAAAGATACACACTAACCATATTTGGTAAATTTGGAGATGGTGGAACTGGGAGTTTATATTGCGTAGAATGATTATAATTTTTACATGGGATAATTTCTAATGTACATTTAAGATTATCCTGCAGCCATCCTTCACCATTTATCATCTGTGCATACTCCCCAATCGTTAATCCATGAACAACAGGAATTGGATGCATACCCACGAAAGATCTAAATTCTAGTTCAAGAATAGGCCCATCCACATAATGCCCATTTGGGTTTGGTCGATCCATTATGAAAAGTGGAATTTGATTTTCTGCACAAGCCTCCATAACATAATGTAGTGTACTGATGTAGGTATAAAATCTAGCTCCGACATCTTGTAAATCAAATACCATTGCGTCAACGTCTTTTAAAAGTTCTTTACTGGGCTTTCGTTTTGCTTTACCATATAGAGAATAAATTGGTAATCCTGTTTGTAAATCAAATTCATCTTTGACTTTTTCTCCAGCATCATTCTTACCTCTGAAACCATGTTCAGGAGAAAACACCTTTTGAACCTGTATTCCTTCGTTTAACAGCACATCTACCAAATGCTCTTCTTTTACTAATGAAGTTTGATTAGCCACCAATGCTATATTTTTATTTTTAAGTATAGGAAGATAATCTTCTAATCTTTCAGACCCTGTAATTACATTGTTTGGCTGAGCAAAAAATATCAAAGTGTAAAGTAAGAAAACTAACAAGCATAATTTTTTATGATAATTAAAATGACCATGTTTGTAATTGACTAACTTCATTATACAAATTAAATAAAAATTGAACGTTGAATTCTTTATAGCAAAAAGAATGCTTCAAAACAAAAAGCATTCCAAAAGCTTTTCCAGTGCTATTGTGTTGATTTCATTAATTGGAATTATGCTTGGAGTTAGCGTTATGATTTTAACGGTAAGTGTTGCTGTGGGTTTCCAGACTGAAATTAAAAATAAGTTAATGAGCTTTGGTAGTCATGTTCAGGTTGAATCGCTCTACTTAAATAACAACAATGAAACAAGCCCAATCATTACCATTCAACACAACATTGATTCATTATCCAAAAAAGATGAAATAGAGGACATCTACCCTTATGTGCTTAAATCTTCTATTATTCAACATGTTGATAGTAATAAAGAAAGTGAAATTTCAGGAATTGTATTTAAAGGGATTTCTGAAGGAAATATTGGATTTTTAAACCAATATATTATACAGGGAGCTATTCCTCAATTTGGCCGTGAAAATGATTCAATTCTGCTTTCAAAGAATATAACAAAAAAACTAATGGCCTCTGTTGGAGATAAGATTAGTGCCTTCTTTATTATAAATGGAAAACCCAAACAGCGAAACTATTTTATAAGCGGGATTTATGAAACTGGGCTTGATAAAATTGATGACCAATTTGGGTTCATCGATATGAAACAACTTATAAAACTTAATAAGTGGGGATTAACTATTAAAGCAAAAGCTTTATTTACCAATGATACCACAATTGAAGTCAATTGTTATACGAAATCAAAAGAAGGTGAAATTTTATATGAAATAGAAAAAGAAAAGATATCACCTGTTTCTACTTACTACATTGATGTTAAAAAGGATACCCATCTTACACTAGTTGCCTTTGAGGTTGATGACTTAGAATCAAGTAATTTAATTAGTGTTCCTGACACCCTCATCCTAAATGTGAATTTCACTGAAAAAACAATTAAAAACGAAAATACAGATGGAAGTGGTAAATTTTATGCCGGAGGTTATGAAGTCATGCTAACTGATTTGGAAAATGATAGAAATACGCTTAGTAGCCTAAAATCATATTTTGGACCTGAATATTTAACACTTCCGATTGAGAAACGATTCGAAGACTTATTTTCTTGGCTGAGTCTAATTTACCAAAATGTGTACATCATTATCATCTTAATGATTGCTGTTGCAATAGTAAATATGTCCACTGCACTACTAGTTCTCATAGTCGAAAAAACAAAAATGATCGGCATACTAAAATCAATTGGGATTTCAAATAAATCACTTGTTCGTGTTTTTGTAATTCATGGTGGTATTCTACTTGCCATAGGTTTCACCGCAGGAAATTTGATTGCTTATGGCATCATGTTTCTACAAAACAAATATCAATTTTTAACACTTCCTAAGGAAAACTATTATATAGATGCAGTACCTATGCACTATCCAATAGGACAGTTTTTGGTACTTAATGGAATTGCATTTATCATATGTTTTGCCGCTTTGATTTTACCATCTTTATTAAGCGGCAGAATCACACCAATAAAGGCTATTAATTCAGAGATTTAATCTAATTTAGAAATGGCTGATTTTATACGATAAACAGCTTCTTTTAATTGATCCATTGATGCAGCATAAGATATTCTAATGCAATTTGGTGAACCAAATGCGTTTCCTGTTACTAAAGCAACTTTAGCTTCTTCGAGCAAAAACAAACAAAAATCATCTGCATTATATATTGTTTTTCCATTGAAATGTTGCCCAAAAAGTTCACTTATATCAGGAAATAAATAAAATGCGCCCTTGGGTTCGTTAATTTTGATGCCCTTAATATTTCTGAGCTCCTTCAACATGAAGTTTCTCCGTTCTAAAAAAGCTTCCTTCATTGGTAAAACTATACTAGGATTATGACTTACCGCAGCGAGAGCAGCACGTTGAGAAATACTTGAAGCGCCAGATGTAAACTGACCTTGAATTTTTGTACATGCCTTTGCAATCCACTCTGGTGCACCTATGTACCCCAATCTCCAGCCCGTCATTGCGAATGACTTTGAGACGCCATTTACGGTCACTACTTGCGGATACATATCATCAAAGGCTGCCATTGAAAAATAAGAATCCGTAAAATTAATATGCTCATATATTTCATCACTTACCACTACTACAGAGCTGTGACGTACTAATACATCTGCCAAACTTCTCAACTCATCTTTAGAATATACACTTCCAGAAGGATTACAAGGAGAGCTATAAATCATCAACTTTGTTCTTTCATTGATTGCATTTTTTAACTGGTCGGCAGTAATTTTAAAGTCACTTTCAATGGTGGTTTCAATGGGAACTATTTTAGCTCCTGCCATTTTAAAAATTTCTTCATAGCTAACCCAATAAGGTGTAGGAATAATAACTTCGTCACCTGGATTAATTAAACTAAGAGCTACATTAGCAATAGATTGTTTGGCACCGGTTGAGACTACAATTTGATTAATTTGGTAAGAGATATTATTATCCCTTTTAAACTTATTACTAATGGCTGTTCTTAAATCTTCATATCCATTAACAGCCATGTATTTTGAATAATTTTGATCAATGCCTTCCTTAGCTGCTTCTTTAATAAAATCAGGGGTATTGAAATCTGGCTCTCCCAAACTTAAGCTTATTACATCAATACCTTGTGCTTTTAATTCCCTACTTTTTCTAGCCATGGCAATTGTTGCCGATTCTGATAAATTATTAACTCTTTCTGAAAGAAGATTTTTTGATGATTTTTCCATGTCGCAAAATTAAGTATTTGCTTTGCTTAACCTTGCTTTTAGGAAAAAGAAATAAACAGATTATTCACTTTTGTAACATATGATCTATAAATTCGTTTTTAAATTAAAAAGCTTACTATGAAAGATGCCATAATATTACTCATACCACTTGCAGGAATGTTGTTAATTACATATCTACTGCTACAACATTTCTTTAATAAGCAATTGAAAGAAAATGAAAAGGAGCTAATCAATTATAAAACAAAAACCTACCTACCGTTAAAAATTCAAGCTTATGAAAGAGCTATTTTATTTTTAGAACGAATTGACCCTAATAACTTAATCATTAGAATTCACAAACCGTCCATGAATGCCGCTAAACTTCATCTTGAAATTTTGAAACAAATTCGTGAAGAGTACAACCATAACATGTCTCAACAAATCTATATAAGTCCTAAATCTTGGGCTGAATTGATTAAAGGAAAAGAAGAGACGGTACAAATAGCAAATACAGCACTAGGTCAATTAAAAGACGATGCTAATGCTGTAGCGTTAAGCACAAAAATCTTTGAGATTATTTCAAAACTACCTCACAATCCTGCAGCTAATGCAAGAAAAATAATCATAAATGAATTTCAAAGAACCGTCTTGAAGTAATCGGTTATTGGGCAATTACTGGCTCTGGCTTTTCTTCCTTTTCAGCGGGTTGATCCACATGCCTTTCCGTAATGACGTTCATCTCCTCAATTAGATGAGAAGCACCAGCATATTTGTCAATGATAAATAATGTGTATCGAACATCAACAGAAATAGTACGCTGAATATTTGGTTCAAAATAGATATCACCACTCATTGCCTCCCAATTTCCATCAAAAGCAGTACCAATTAATTCGCCATATGCATTGATGACAGGGCTTCCCGAATTTCCGCCAGTAATATCATTATTTGACAAAAACCCAACCGGTAACTTTCCGTCTTCTTTTCTAGCATATGGACCGTAATCTTTAGACTCAAATAAGTCTTTTAAACGTTGAGGAACATAAAATTCATGGTTTTTATCTTCCGTAATTACTTCTTTTTGCATGACTCCTTCAAGCGTAGTATAAAAGTCATAATGTACTGCATCTGCAGGATCATAAGGGAGAACGTTTCCGTAAGTAAATCGCATTGTGGAATTCGCATCAGAGGCCTTATTCATTCCCATTTTTTGAAGACCATCTACGAATAACCTCATCCCTTTATTGTAATCACTATCAAAAGCCATTTTGGGCATCAAAACCTTTGATCTGTAAACAGCAAGAAACTCTTTTTGTAATTGATATACCAAATCCTTTTCTAAGGATTTTAATGACAAACTATTATTTACCCATTCTTCAAATTTTACATATGAACTAAAGGGTGTTTTTTTGAAGTATTTGTTTGCAAAATTTGTGAAATCACCTTTGCATTTTTTATGTAAAGAAGTTAAAAGTGGTGGATGAAATTCTTTGGGAACATCATTATAATAAAGACTAAGAGCTGCTGCTAAAATATTTTCATCAATTGTAGCATTATAGTCCTTGAAATAATTCTTCGCTTTTTCTAATAATACAGATTTAGCATCAGATGCATCAGATTCAGTTTTAAGAGCCTGATAAATTTGGGATCTTTCACCTAAGTTTCTTATCATAAATAACATTATTTCAGAACCTACAATTGCTTCTTGAAAATACACATTGGGAATAGTGTATTTTGAAGAACCTTCTACTGAATTTTCAATTAGTTCTAGGGCATCACCGTATTTAGCTGATAATTTATTTTGAGTGAACCAGTCTGTAAAATTGGCTTCAATCACTTCTTTTTTCTGCTGCACCTTGTTGTTTACCAATTGCTCGCTTTGACCAATAAAATATTTCCAATAATTACTTACTCTGGCATGTTTTGAAGCATACTGAATTCGAGTCTTTTGGCTCTTATTCATTTCTTCTTCCATAAGATCTAATTTGATTCTCCTAATTTTTACCCTTGCAGGCTGCTCTACCTCTACCGCCTCATTTACGCCCCAAGATGTTAAATAACGATCTGTACTTCCAGGATAACCCATGATCATGGCATAATCACCTTCTTGTACTCCAGCTATAGAAACGGGCAATGCGTGTTTTGGAGAGTATGGCTTATTACCCTCATCATAAGCTGAAGGCTCATTTTCGTTGTTAGCATACACTCTAAAAAGGGTAAAATCACCAGTATGCCTAGGCCACATCCAATTGTCTGTATCACCACCATACTTGCCGATTGAACTAGGGGGAGCTCCAACTAACCTAACATCATTAAAGATATTGTATGTAAACATGTAATAATAATTGCCATAATAGAACGGTTTTACTTTTACCGAAAACGTTTCATCTGATTTACCTTCTTTTGCTTTTTTTGTTAGAGCGTTTATATTTTCTTTAATTTTTTTAGATCGATCTGTTTCTGACATTTCATCATTAACTCCTTCTAATACACTTTCGGTAACATCCGTAATTTTATCTAAAAACCAAACCCCAAAGTCAGCAGGAATTTCATCGGCATTTTTCATGGCCCAAAAACCATCAGTTAGGTAATCGTGTTCCGTAGTACTATTAGCTTGAATTGTGCCATATCCACAGTGGTGATTAGTCAACATTAATCCTTGTTCAGAAATTATTTCACCTGTACAAAAACCGCCTCCTAAAGCCACAATAGCGTCTTTAAGACTTGAATTATTAGCATCATATATTTGTTTTGGAGATAGCCTAATGCCGCATTCTACCATATTTTTGTATGTTTCTTCACCTAATAACATAGGTAACCACATACCTTCGTCAGCTCTACTAATAAAACTTTGTAGAATTAAGAGTAAGCTTAAAATAATTTTTGAGATTGATTTCATGAAATATAATTTAATTGATATGCATAAAAATGCGAACCAAAAATAATAAATAAAATGAATACGAGGATTCTTAGTTTTTGATCATAATCATCATCCCGTCTCTCACAGGAAATAACACATTTCTGACCCTGCTATCTTGATGTACTTTTTCATTAAACTTTTTAAGAATTACCGTTTCTTTATCTTTAATATCGGGTTCTTCTAGCACTTTTCCGCTCCAAAGAACATTATCAGCAATTATCCATCCTCCTTTATTGACTTGATCAATTACTAAATCAAAATAAGTTATGTAATTTTCCTTATCTGCATCTATAAACACCAAGTCCCATTTCAGATTTAAGGCTGGGATAGCCTCAACCGCATCTGAATTTATGAACTCAATTTGATGTTTATAAGGTGAATCATTGATGTATTTTTTTACCATCATTTCTAATTCTATGTTCTTATCGATGGTCACCAGTTTTCCATTTTTGGGTAATCCCTCAGCCAAACACAAAGCACTGTAACCAGTGTAAGTGCCTATTTCAAGAATATTTTGCGGTTGTATTGCAGTAGATAAAAAGCTTAGAATTCTGCCTTGAAGATGTCCAGAAAGCATTCTAGGCTGTATTACTTTTAAATGAGTTTGTCTATTTAAATGAAATAACAGATCACTTTCTTTCTCTGTGTGTTCCCGAGCATAAGCCTCAATTGAAGGATCTATAAAATCCATTACTTTTAACTTAAGAGAGCTTTAACTAAAGATGAAATTTTTGATCCATCCGCTTTGCCTCCTAAATTCTTCATTGCCACACCCATTACTTTGCCCATATCTTTCATTCCATTTGCTCCTAAATCAGAAATAATTTTATTGATTTCAGCCTCAAGCTCTTCATCAGAAACTGGCTTTGGTAAATATTCTTTGTATATATTAGATTGCATTAGCTCTACTTCTGCAAGGTCTTCTCTATTTTGTTCTTTATAGATTTCATAAGCATCGATTCGTTGCTTATTCAGTTTAGCTATAATCTTAATTAAAAGATCGTCTTCAATTTCGTCTTTTTTACCTGTCTTTGTTTTTTCAATTAAAATTGCAGATTTGATAGCTCTGAGTGCTTCTAATCTTACTTTGTCTTTGGATAACATGGCAGACTTAATGTCACTACCAATCTTACTTTCTAGTCTCATTCTGATTAATCCACGTTATCATGAAGAAATGAATTATTATCACTTAACCCTGTTCTTTTTTCTCCATTATCATCTTCACTTTCCCAAAGTGTATATTTGGAAACATCAGATTCTGATGATGGATTGAGTTCGTCTAACTCTACATTCCTTCTTTTATAAGCCGGAACATTCTCCATTTCATTTAACCCCAGGGGAGATCTTAATTTTTGTGTAGCTTTCTTAATCCTTTCTAGTCTTTCGTCTATAATTTCTTTTGCTTCATTTAAATTATTTTCGTCTTGAGATTGAAATGAGGTAGATTCTTCTACCTGTTGATCTTTTTTAAGTTCTATTTCTTTTTCATCAACCTCATCCACTATTTCATCATCTTCTAATAAAAATCTGATTTTTCCATCATTCTTATCAAGATCTGGAGAGGGAATTGGTGCAGCATAGTCTGTATTTGTTTCTGTTACAACTTGGCTATTTTCATTTTCTTCCATTGTTGATTGATCTACTTCTTCTTCCTCTAATAGATACTTTTTGGTCATAATATCTTCTACTTCCTCAGCTGATTTTAGCTCATTATTAACTGAAACAATCTCTTCTTCTTCTACTGGTGATTCTACTTCTTGAGTAATCTCTGTAGGTCTTTCGTCCTCTAAATTCATTCGTTTTTTCTCTGGGGCTTTAAATGATAATCCTGTGTGTGGAGTAGTTTTAAATCCAGTAGCAATAATAGTCACACACAACTTTTCACCAAGGGTTTCATCATGTCCATGGCCCCATATAACATCCGCAGTACTACCCGCTTCTTCCTGTATATAATCAGTAATATCTGATATTTCATCCATTAAAACTGCTTTATCACCGTATGTTATATTAAGTAAAACATAAGTTGCTCCCTCTATATTATTATCATTTAACAGAGGAGAGCTTAAAGCTTGTTCCACACATTTAGTTGCTCTATCATCTCCCTCAGCTTCAGCTGATCCCATGATGGCCACACCACTATCTTTCATAACGGTATTCACGTCATTAAAATCTACGTTGATTTGCCCTGTTACAGAAATAACTTCCGCTATTCCTTTAGCCGCAATAGCTAACACATCATCAGCTTGCTCAAAAGCATTTACAAGAGATAGATTACCAAACATTTCTCTTAACTTATCGTTATTGATGACCAAAAGAGTGTCAACAGCATCTCTCATTTGTTCTATTCCATCCTCAGCCTGAGTTCTTCTTTTTCGGCCTTCAAAGGTAAATGGTACAGTTATAATCCCCACGGTTAAAATACCCATATCCCTTGCTGTTTGAGCTATAACAGGAGCTGCACCAGTACCAGTTCCTCCACCCATTCCAGCAGTTACAAAAATCATTTTTGTATTCTTTGCTAGGATATCTTTAATTTCATCCAAGTTTTCGATAGCTGCGTTTTTGCCTATCTCAGGAATAGATCCAGCTCCCCTTCCTTCAGTTAAACTTTGACCTAAAGGAATTTTAGTAGGCACAGGACTAATATCCAAAGCTTGATGATCGGTGTTACAAACTATAAAATCAACTCCTTTGATTCCTTGTCTATACATGTGGTTTACGGCATTACTTCCACCACCTCCGACACCAATCACTTTGATAATGGAAGATTGTTCTTTTGGCATATCGAATCTCATCATAATTTCTGTTTTTAGATTAATCTACTTTTTCGTCAAAAAATGTTTTAATTTTCTCAAAAAATCCACCTTTGTATTTTTGAGAGTGCATTCTTGTACTTATTTTTTCGTTTCTAGCTTTTAACAATTCAAATTGTTCAAATCCTTTAGCTACTAATCCTACACCAGTTGCAAATAATGGAGAGGTCACATTTATATTAGTATTTGCACTTAAATGCTCATTGGGGTAGCCTATTCTCGAGTCAATTCCAGTTGTAAATTCCATTAACTGATTAATATGTTTTAACTGAGAACCTCCACCAGTAACCACAATTCCACCTATTAATTTTTTATCAAATCCAGAATTCTTAATTTCAAAATAGATGTGTTCAATGATTTCAGACATTCTAGCACTAATGATGTTTGCTAAATTTTTTACCGATATTTCTTTAGGATCTCTTCCTCTTAATCCAGGGATGCATACGATTTCATTATCTTGAGTAGCTTGAGGTAAGGCAGCTCCAAATTTGGTTTTAAGCAATTCCGCTTGTCTGTGCATAATGGTACAACCTTCCTTAATATCCTCTGTAATCACATTCCCACCAAATGGTATTACAGCAGTATGTCTAATAATACCATCATGAAAAATGGCAATATCTGTCGTACCACCTCCAATGTCAATCAAAGCGACACCAGCCTCTTTTTCTTCTTCACTCAAAACTGCCGAAGAAGAAGCTAAGGGTTCAAGGATGAGTTCAGCAACTTCTAATCCTGCTTTATTTACACATTTAAAAATATTTTTTGCTGCAGCAATTTGACCTGTTATAATATGAAAATTAGCTTCAAGTTGAACCCCTGACATGCCTATTGGATCTTTAATTCCTGGCTCTCTATCTACAATATATTCCTGAGGTAATACATGTATGATTTCTTCACCAGGCATCATCACTAATTTATACATATCATCTATTAGCTCATCCACATCTTTTTGTGATATTTCTTCATCTATTGTATCACGGGTAATCATACCTCGGTGTTGTAAACTTTTAATGTGTTGACCCGCAATTCCCACATTTACTACATTAATCTCAACTCCAGATTTTGCCTCTGCTTCTTCGACTGCAGCTCTTATAGATTGAACTGTCTTTTCTATATTAGAAACCACCCCCCTAGTAACTCCTAAACTTGGAGCTTTCCCAACTCCAAGAATTTCAATTTTGCCATGTTCTGTTTTTCTACCAACAAGGCAAGCAATTTTAGTTGTTCCAATATCTAAGCCAACAACAATTTCTGGTGCATCCATATTAATTAATTTTTGAGCAAACAATTTGATCGTTAAACATCACATTAAGTGTATCATATAAATTCAACTCTTTTGGTGAAGGGCCTTCAGTATAAAAGAGTTTTATTTTTTTAAATTTCTTTTCCATATTTTCAATAGATCCAAACAAGATTTTATGATTACCTATTCTTGGAATGAGTTCAAAGTACCCATTATTGTTTATGTGTATTTGAACTATTTGAGATTTTAAGAACGGATCATTGTTAATTAATCTACTCATATTGTAGATTTGGCTAAGTTGACCTCTATTTACATTACTGACGAGATTAGAATCAGAAAATTTAAATTCTCCTGAAAAAAGAGGTAGTTTGGCCACATAAGAATCGCTTGTTCTCATCAATAACCCATGCTCATCAATGTATGCATTTTCATTAGGATCGTTAGCTATTAATCTTGCAATTGGTGTACGCTTACTTAAATTGATATTTAACTCTCCCGTATTCAAAAAATATACTTCTGCATTTTCTAGTGCGAAATGAGCATTTAATTTCTTTTCCACTTCTTGAGCATTGATCTCTTTATTCAACGTAACTCCTTGTACCAACCCTAAATCTTTTATAATTTCAACTACATCTGACTTTTTTATTAATTGATGTTTATTGTCCTTTGTGAAGCTGATTTTTAAAGAGGAATATATTATATTATGATGTGTCTTATTAACAAATGCAGTTAAAATAACCCATATGGTAATAACTCCAATCCAAAAAAATATGGTCAATATTTTTCTAACTAATTTCACTTAAAAAAGATTTAAGGGGAACTATTAAACGATCAATATCACCAGCTCCAATAGTAGAAACAACAAACTTTTCTTCAAGTTTTAATGCCACATGAAGATCTTCTTCTTTTATTAATAATGATTTTTGATCCATTTCAATACCATTTAATAATGTTTCGGCATTTATCCCTTCAATAGGTATTTCTCTAGCTGGATAAATTGGCATAACAAATAAGGCATCAAATTCACTTAATGCGGTTTGGAATTCCATTAAAAAATCACGAGTTCTAGAATATAAATGAGGTTGAAATACAGCAATAAGTTTATAGCCAGGATAAAATTCTCTAAGCCCCTCATAAAGCACCTTTATTTCATTAGGGTGATGTGCATAATCATCAACATATACTCTTTGACCATCATTGTAGTGTATTTCAAATCTTCTTTTTACTCCCTTGAAATTTGAAAGCGTACTTTTTAATTTTTCAAAGGTCAGACCCCATTCTAAACAACTTAGTATAGCTCCAGCTGCATTCAATAAATTGTGTCTTCCAGGTAATTGAAATTCAAAATTTTCATAGGTTTCTCCCTTGTAGTTCACATTGAAAATGTAACTACCTCGTTTTAACCTCACATCGTAAACAAATAATGTAGATGAGGTTTGAAAACCATATGTTAATGCATTAGGAAATTGATTTTTTAAATCTTCCTGAACGTATAAACAATCTTGATTTTTTAATGAGTCCACAAATAATTTAAATCCTTCTATTAATGATTCTTCATCTCCGTAAATGTCCAAATGGTCAGGATCCATTGAGGTTAAAATGATAGCACTTGGATGAAGCTGCAAAAAGGATCGATCATATTCATCAGCCTCAACTACTGCATTTTGACCTTCTTGAATAAGAATATTTGAATTATAGTTCGTACAAATTCCTCCTAGAAAAGAAACGCCTCCACAGTTGTTTTGTTGTAGTAGGTGAGCCACAATTGAACTAGTTGTGGTTTTACCATGTGTCCCAGCAACAGCTATGGTTTTGTATGACTTTGTAATTTCACCTAAGACATATGCTCTTTTGTGAACTGGAACATTCGTCTTTAAAAAATGATTTAATTGTACGTTATTGGAAGGAATAGCTGGAGTGAAAACAACTAAATCTACTGATTCAATATCCTTGATTAAAGAGATTTCATCATTATAAATGATATGAGATCCAAGATTACTTAACGCTAATGTAATTTCTGTTTTTGACCTATCATAGCCGCTAACCACAACTCCCTTGTATAAAAAGAATTTTGCTAAAGCACTCATCCCAATACCCCCAATTCCAATAAAATGAACTCTATTTATACTTTCTAAATTCAATGGATTTAAATAAGTTTTTCGATTTCAATTACTATATCCCTAGCGGCATTTGGTTTGCCCATTTTCTTAGCATTTTTTGAGATTTCAAAAATCTTTAATTCATCTTTAAGTAATGCCATTGCTTTTTCCAAAGCAAATCTAGTTTCATTGTCATTTACCAGAACAGCTGCATTTTGCTTTACCAGTGCCATTGCATTTTTTCGCTGATGGTCTTCAGCTACATTAGGAGATGGAATTAAAAGACTAGCTTTTCCCGTTAATGTAATTTCACTAATCGATAGAGCCCCTGCTCTAGAAATGACTAGGTCAGCAATTTCATAAGCCAAATCCATTCTTTTTATAAATGGCATAGCATGAACATTCTTAAATTCCTTTAATTTTTCATTTTTAGAAATTTGATCAAAATACCGTTTACCTACTTGCCATATGAGTTGAACAGGTTGATTTTTTAACACATCTAAAGAGGACAATATACCCTCATTAATAGATTTGGCTCCTAAACTTCCTCCTATAACTAAAATGACTTTATCTCCTTTATTAATATTAAAATGTTTTAACGCCAAATCACTTTTTGGGCCCATATCCATTAAATCCTTTCTGACAGGATTCCCCGTAATGACAAGTTTTGATTTTGGAAAAAATTGATCCATATTATCATAAGCCACACATATTTTATGTGCTTTTTTACTTAGCCATTTATTCGTCAATCCTGCGTATGAGTTTTGTTCTTGAATTAGAGTGGGAATTCCTAGTCTATTTGCCATTCTTAGGGTTGGACCACTCGCATAACCTCCTACACCAATGACTGCATCTGGATTAAAATATTCTATAATTTTTTTAGCAGCAGTTAAACTTTTGAGCAGACGAACAGGAAAAGAGAAGTTTTTGATTAATGAGTTCATTGAAAATGATCGTTGTATTCCAACTACATCAAGCCCTTTTATATTGTAGCCAGCGTCTGGAATTTTTTCCATCTCCATTCTGCCGTTTGCCCCAACAAATAAAATTTCACAATTCGAAAATTTATGTTCAAGTTCTTGAGCTATTGCAAGAGCCGGAAAAATATGCCCACCTGTTCCTCCACCGCTTATGATAAACTTCAACTTTTTCATTTAAGCATCTTTGTAAACCGTTCTACTGACATTAATGATTATACCTAAGGCAACACAACTAAAAATAATGGAAGTACCTCCCATACTTATGAGAGGAAGTGGCTGCCCAGTAACAGGAAATAAATTAACTCCAACACCCATGTTAATTAAGGATTGAAAAACCAATAAAAAGCTCAAACCAAATACGATATAAGATCCAAATAAACTTTCTGTTTTATTCATAATTCGAATGGATCTAAAAAATAGAATCGTGTACATTATGACTAAACCTAAACCTCCTAAAATAGATCCAAACTCTTCGATTGAGGATGCATAAATAAAATCTGATTGAGCAGAATACAAGTCGTTTTTTACATGGCCTTTCCCTGGTCCCTTTCCAAATAAAAAACCATTTGCCACAGCTCTTTTAGCCATTTCAGCTTGGTAATTTTCTTTTTGACTTCCACTTTCAAAACTGGTGATTCTTTTTTGCCATGTGTCTACTCTAGGTAATAGCCCTGGAAAAGCTAAATTTAACAAAATCAATATGGCAAAACCAGCAATTGAAACTCCAATCACTGCAGATAAATGCTTCAACTTTGCACCTCCAACAAACAGCATAATAAAACAAACAATAAACAACATAGCTGCTGTTGAAAAATCGGCTGGTAAAATTAATCCGCAAATAATAACTACAGGCCATAAAATAGGGGTTACACCTAATTTAAAATCTTTAATTACTTCTTTTTTGTGTACTAACATTCTAGCCACATAAATAACAAGTACTAACTTAGCTAAATCGGAAGGTTGAAAACCCATAATCCACCTTGAAGCATTTCCCTTATTTACTCCAAATAATAAGGTAACAAATAGCAACACAATAGATATAAAAATGCCTATTTGTGAGAGCCTTGAAAAATATTTAAAATTGAAAAACTGAAGATAGATGATGATTACAATCCCAATCATCAATATTAACAAATGCTTAATTAAAAAAGGAACCACATTTCCACCTGCTAATCTGAAAGCTAAATTTGAGCTGGAACTGTAAGCCATTACAAGTGAATAAAGAGACAACACGACAATGATAGTCCATATGACTTTATCCCCTTTAATGTATTTTTCAATAAACTTTTGCACGATTTATAATTGCTCAACTAGAGTTTTAAAATGATTACCTCTTTCCCTAAAATTTTCATAATTAAGGTAACTTGAACAAGCAGGTGAAAAAAGCACAATTTGGCCAGGTAGTGCATTAGAGTGGGCAAGCTGGATAGCATCGCTAAACTCTTTTTTGTAAGCATATTTTATTTTGGATGCAAAATGGTATTTGATTTCCGTTTCAAAATGACCATAACATATGATTTGATCTACCTTATTAACAGCCACATCTGTAATAATATCTAGGTTTCTTTTATTTTCATCATAACCTACAATCCAAATAATCTTTTCTGGTAAATTTTCTAATGAAAAACAAGAAGCACCCATATCAGTCGACTTTGAATCATTAATCCATAGGACATCATTCATTTCACGAACAACTTCCAATCGATGCTCAATAGAAGAAAATGAAGCTAAAGATTGTTTTCTATTTTGTAGTAACTGACTGGTTGTTTTTTCTTTAATTCTGCTCATATCATTGGATTTATAGTGATCTAACTGCTTTTTTAAATTGATGACCTCTGTCTTCATAATTCTTAAATAGATCAAAACTTGCGCATGCAGGCGACAGTAAAACGGCATAGCCCTTTTTGGCTATTCTGTAACTAATTTGAACGGCTTGTGACGCAGACTGAGCTTCATAAATTGGAGATACAATTTCTCCAAACTCCTCCTGAATTTTATTATTCTCTTTGCCTAAGCAAATGATTCCTAACACCTTTTGTTTTACTAAACCTTTAAGGGATGAATAATCATTTCCTTTATCCACACCTCCAACTATCCAAATTGTTGGTTTTTGCATACTCTCTAATGCATACCATGTTGCATTTACATTGGTAGCCTTTGAGTCATTAATAAAATCTATACCATGAATTTTTGCTACTTTTTCTAAGCGATGCTCTACATTCTGAAAATCGCTTAAACTATCGCGAATAATCTCTTTTCTTATATCCAACACCTTAGCCGCGATTCCCGCTGCCATGGAATTGAATACATTGTGCTTGCCCTGCTGGGCCAGTTGATGTATTGACATAATTGTTTGTTTTTGGTTGTTTATTTTTATTATTATGGATTCCTTATCAAGCCAAGAATCCACACCATCTTTTTGAAATATGGATACTGGGTGAGTTTGACATTCTAAATTTCTTTTTGCTAATGCTTCTTTGATAACAGGGTCATCATAATTGTAAATGAAATGATCATTTACAGTCATATTTTGAGTTATTCTAAACTTACTGTTGACATACAGATCAAATGAATTTTCATATCTGTCTAAATGGTCAGGAGTAATATTTAGCAGCAAGGCAATATCTGCCTTAAAAGAGAACATAAAATCTAACTGAAAACTGCTTAATTCAATAACCTGGTAATCTGGAGGATCAATAGCAACGGACATGGCATAACTCTCGCCTACGTTTCCTACTGCCTTTGCACTCAAACCAGCATTATTTAATAAATGAGTAATTAATAAAGTGGTGGTGGTTTTACCGTTGCTTCCAGTTACACATATCTTTTTAGAATTGCAGTAATGATATGCAAACTCAATTTCTGAAATTATGGGAATTCCTAAAGAAGATATCTTTTGAACGAATGGGGATGAAGGTGGAATCCCAGGACTTATTATTACACTTTCAGCTTTGTCTAGTATATAATCACTGTGACCATTTTCTTCCCACTTAATATCATAGTTATTGAGTATTGATTTATATTCTAATGTGATAGAGGAAGCATCCGAAACAAATACATTTTTTCCTTTTTTTTGTGCTAAAACAGCCGCACCAACACCACTTTTACCTGCACCCAAAACAACGATATTTTCAGCACTAAACATTTACCGGATCTTCAGGGTTACAATTGAGAGAACTGCAAGTAGAATTCCTAGAATCCAGAATCTTGCTACTATTTTGGCTTCATGAACACCTTTTTTTTGATAGTGGTGGTGTATGGGAGACATTAGAAAAATTCGTCTTCCCTCGCCATATTTTTTCTTAGTGTATTTAAAATAACTAACCTGTAGAATGACACTCAGGTTTTCTATCAAAAAGACACCGCAGAAAACAGGTATTAACAACTCTTTTCTAATCGCGATTGCAAAAACAGCGATAATACCACCAAGAGCTAAACTCCCCGTATCGCCCATAAATACTTTGGCCGGATAAGAATTATACCATAGGAAGCCAATGCATGCTCCAACAAACGAACTGATGAAAATGACCAATTCTGATGAGTTAGGAATAAAAAGAATATTTAAATAATCAGCAAATACAAGGTTTCCAGATAGATATGCAAAAATGGCTAGTGTTGTTCCAATAATAGCACTTGTGCCTGTTGCTAACCCATCTAATCCGTCAGTAATATTGGCTCCATTCGAAACTGCGGTAACAATGATAATTACCAGTGGAATGAATATAATCCAGGTATACTTTTCAAGATCTTTATTCAACCATACAAGTAACCAACTGTAATCAAACTCATTATTCTTTACAAACGGAATAGTAGTCTTAGTTGATCTCATTTCAACCCAACTCGGCCCCACTTCAGAATCAGCCTCCAACTGCTGAACTGATAATTCATTTACCTTAGATTTAATCGTCACATCTTGATGGAAATAAAGTGAAGAAGCCACAATTAAGCCTACAGCAATTTGTCCAAAAACCTTAAATTTCCCTGCTAGTCCTTCTTTGTTCTTTTTGAATACTTTTATATAATCATCTACAAAACCAATAGCCCCTAACAATACTGTAGAAATCAACATCAGTTGGATATAGATATTTGATAAATCGGCAAATAAAAGTGTTGGAACCAAGATTCCAGCTAAGATGATAATGCCTCCCATTGTAGGAGTTCCCGTTTTTTCTAATTGACCATCAAGACCTAAGTCCCGAACTGTTTCTCCTACTTGTTTTTGATGTAAAAAGCGTATTAATCTACCACCGAATACAAGAGTGATAACTAATGAGGTTATAACAGCAAGAGCTGCTTTAAATGAAATAAATTCAAACAATCCCGAACCTGGGAAATCAAAACGATTATTTAAGTATGTAAATAAATGGTATAGCATTATTTCTTTAGTTTTTTGAAAATGTGTATTGTATTTTCCATATCATCAAAGTGCAGGGATTCATTACCGATAAT
>JAYYEV010000013.1:0-17528 GCA_036159515.1 Bacteroidota bacterium
GGTATTTATTGTAACACCAGATACCTGACCTTGAAGGGCTTGGTCCATACGAGGTATATTTAGTCTTTCCACATTTTCACCCTTAACTTGAACAGTAGCACCCGTTAGTTCTTTAATTGAAGATTTTCCATATCCTACTACCACTACTTCATCAAGTGCTTCAGACATTACCTTCAAATTCACATCAATGTTATTTCTTCCTCCTACTAATACCACTTGCTTTTTATAACCTATAAAAGAAAACTCTAGTTTAGAAGTATCACCTTGGACTTGAATTTTATAAAACCCTTCTAGGTTTGTAGTGGATGTAGCTTTACCATTGATTTCTTTAATATTCACCCCTGGCATTCCCTCATTGTATTCATCGGATATTGTACCACTGACTGAAATGGATTGAGCTAAAAGAAAATTAGAAATGAATAAAAGAGTTAAAATAAATGAAACTCTTTTTAATATTTTGTAGTTACACATAAGCTATTTAGATAGTGTTAATTTGACACTAATATATAAATTATTATGATTGAATTTGTAAAACTTTAATAATAAGAACAAAAAAAGGGAGGTAAATACCTCCCTAAATAGTGAAATCTAATCTGTAATTACTCACCCGTCACGATAGTTGTGAAAGATTGATCTTTAGGATTTACTCGAGTATCAACAGTGGCAATTTTAGTAATACCTCCATTTTTTGCAGCTTGAGCAACTCCTACGTTAGCGTCTTTATCCGTAGGCAAACCAAAGAAGTTTAATCTGTAAGAAGCTTCCCCTACTTTAGAACCAACTGGATTGTCAGTTACAATTAGAGGGTCTGTAATAATTGGACTACATGACACCACAGATAGTAAAGCAATACCTGCAGTTATTGATAATATGTTTCTTTTTCTCATAATAATTTATTTATTCGCCTGTAACAATATAAGCGTGTTTCTGTAATAGGTTTGTTATTGTAACTGATTTATCAACTGTTGATATTTTAGTTATT
The DNA here is from genome assembly GCA_036159515.1 of Bacteroidota bacterium. Lineage (GTDB taxonomy): Bacteria > Bacteroidota > Bacteroidia > Flavobacteriales_D > Parvicellaceae. Next base: position 983 of record JAYYEV010000013.1, read on the forward strand.
CCACCATTTTTAACTGCTTCAGAAACTGTAGCAGGTTTGAAGATGTTACCTTCGGAAATACCCTGCTTAGATCCTAACGGATTGTTAGTCACAGCTACAGGTGTAGTAATCGTGCAAGATCCTAAAAGAAGAGTTGCAAATAATAATTTGATTGTATTTTTCATAATGTAATTTTTTATTCTCCGTAAACTGTTGTGGTTTTCTTGATAACCAAACCATTCGTGGTTACTACTGTCTCAGCTAAACCAACCTTGGTGATACCGCCATCTTTGCAAGCTGATTGGTATCCCGCATCTTGCTGATCACCTCCTAAAGGTATAGCCCCCAGAAATTTTTGAACAGATGTTCCAGTTTTAGAACCTACTGGGTTGTTAGTGGCTGTAAAACTGTAGGAAATGGTGCAACTTGAAAATAAAAAGGCACACAATCCAACAAATAAAATTTTCTTCATAATGTAATATTTAGTTTCTTAAATATAAGAATAATTTTTTTTAAATTTTAGAAATAGAAAAAGACTTACTAAATCTTAAGGAATTTACTTTCACTATGTATTTCCCTGGCTTGAGATCATATAAACTAATACGTTGTGTTGTTTTGGGCTTCATTACCAATCTACCGTACATGTCATAAATTAAAATTTCTATTTTATGATTGGGATTTATCTGTGAAATAGTAAGCTGATCCCAAACAGGATTAGGATATAACTGAATTTCATCTTCGCATTGCTGACACAATGCTACATTATTAACCAAATAACATGCTGTTGTGTCTACACAATTATTATATGAAATTTCAGCTGCATAGTTCCCATTGACTGATGCCGTAAAATCTGGATTGGTCTGTCCAACCACTGCAGCAAAAGAGTTATCACAATCAAGCCATTGATAGGTTGCATTAACCTGATTTGCAGATAAAGTAGGTGAATTATCAATAACACTTAGATCAATATTATTTACAGTTAGATCTAAATAAACCACACTGTCACACCCGTTTGAAGCATTCAATGTGTAAGATGGTAAAGATGTGGTTGAAAAATAGGTTTGTCCATCAATCCATGTATATGGACCGCAATTTGTTATTATTTCAGTAGTAGAAATTAGAGGTGGCTCTGTAACCTGAATAGCTGAACTATCCATACATCCATTGGCATCATACACATTTAGAAAATAGGTAAATGCAGGAATACCTACATTGTCTACAAAAGGAACACCATTACTCCAAACATAAGTGTAAGGAGGGGTACCTCCTGAAACATTAGGGTATATTGCCCCATCCATTCCTCCATTACATGTTACATTACTAACCGTATTTGTATTTAAAAGTGCTGGTGGTTCATTAACTACTAAAGAAAGGGACTCTGAACAACCATTAGCATCCGCTGCAATTACATTATATGTTCCTGCCGTTAAAGAGTTCTGGTAGGAGCCGTTCAATCCATTACTCCAAGAATAGGTATATGGAATATTTCCTCCAGTTGTCGAAATGGATATAACTCCATCATTATAACCAAAACAAGATGCATTTGTAATTTGTGTCGTATTTGAAAAACTCCCACATGTGTTGGGGTAAATAGTGAAATTCGAGAGATAAATTTGATCTCCAGAAGAGTTAGAAGCGTTATTCGTTACGTTGTAAGCATAATAAAAGGTAATTGGACCTACATTAGATGAAGGAGCTGTCCAATCAAATGACCAGTTTGTTAAACTGGTCCCCGGTGCTTTGTGCGTAATGTAAGATCTATTATTACCCGAAATAAGTTTGGTATTATTTGCGTCTGTAATTGTTAAATTACCAGCATTCGAGTTTGAAATGGAATCCAACACTACAACTTGAAATCCATTTTTTGTAGCACCGTTTTGAATGTCTAATGTGAGATTATACGTATTACCTGGAACATATTCATTATTACCAGAACTAGTTAGTGTGGAGGTGGTTAAACCGCTGTTTACCATACCCGCATGACACTGTGTGCAATTCCCTTCTCCAGGAGCACCTGTTTTTCCAGCTGGTGAACCCCCTGTGTAAAAAAATGATGCCTTAAACTTACCTAAAGTTAAATGTGGATTTTCATTGTAACGTATTTGAAAGGTTAAGAATCCAAAAATTATTAAAACATTAACCCAAAAGAAACTTTTGTTTTTATGTGCATTCATATAATTGATAAATTTACCATAATTCCTAAATTAATCTATTCGTGATTAAAAAATACATCATTACCCTATCTAAACTAGCAACTGTAAGTTTTTTGATTTCGGTCTTATTTTCAAGATGTACAAACTACGAAACAAATACCAAAAGCATTAATATCCTACCTCTACCTAAAGAAATTAAATTGCAAAATGGACTTTTATTAATTCAAAACTCCTTCTCCATTGATGCTGACCCTATTTTTGAGAACGAACGCGAGCTACTAAAAACAGCATTGACAACTGATTTTAATTTAATTGAAGATCATAATTCAAGATTAATTCAATTTTCTACAGATAAATCTTATGACCCTGATGAATATGTACTAACGGTAAATAAAAACAACATCACTATTAAAGCTTCGAATCCTAGGGGAATTTTTTATGGAACTCAAAGTCTAATTCAATTAATGGAAATGAATAAAAATCAACAAGAAATTCATCTTCCAATTTGTGAAATTAAAGATTGGCCATCTTTTAAGCATAGAGGTATGCTTATGGATTGTTGTAGGCATTTTTTTGATAAAAATGTGATTAAAAAATACATTGATTTATTGGCCTACTTCAAGATGAATACATTGCATTGGCACCTTACAGAGGATCAAGGATGGAGAATTGAAATAGAAAAATATCCATTACTTACTGAAATTGGCAGCAAAAGAAAAGATAGTACTGGAATTTATGAGGGTTATTACACCAAAAAAGAAATCAAAGAGATTATTGATTATGCCGCAAAAAGACACATCAATATTATTCCTGAAATAGAGTTTCCAGGGCATTCTCAAGCTGCAATCGCATCTTATCCTCAACTTTCATGTACAGGAAATCCAATTGATGTCGCCACCGAGTGGGGTGTATTTAAAGATATTTATTGTGCTGGAAATGATTCTGTATTTAGGTTTATGGAGGATGTATTAAAGGAGGTTATCGAATTATTCCCTAGTCCTTACATTCATATTGGAGGAGACGAAGCCCCTAAAACAAGATGGGAAAATTGTTCGAAATGTCAAAAAAGAATGAAAGTCGAAAACTTGAAAGATGAACACGAACTACAAAGCTATTTCATTAGAAGAATTGAAAAGTATTTAAATAGTAAAGGAAAGGTATTAATTGGTTGGGATGAAATACTGGAAGGTGGTTTAGCAAAAAATGCTATTGTTCAATCTTGGAGAGGAATGAATGGCGGAATAGAAGCAGCAAAACATGGGAATAAAGTAATTATGTCACCTACTTCTCATGCTTATTTCGATTATTCTATTAAGACCACCGATTTAAAAAAAGTATATGCATTTGACCCCATTCCATCAGAGCTAGATTCCATTCAACAAAAACTCATATTGGGGGGTGAATGCAATCTTTGGTCAGAGCACATTCCAAATGAAAATCAGCTAGATAAAATGGCTTTCCCGAGATTACTAGCTATGTCTGAAGTGCTTTGGAGCTACCCTAAAGAAAGAAAATTTGACTCTTTTTTAAAGCGGGTAGACAAATACACTATAATATTAAAGAAAAAAGGTGTACACGTTGGCCTTGATGCTTTTCCCTGTGAAATCTCAACCACTATAGATACTACAGAGTATCCTTATGCGTTTATTACTCCTGGAAGAAATGAACTTCATTTTGAATATCGATGGAATAACGATAGCTCAACAACTGTGATAGACTCTACAAATCGGATTCAACTTAACAAGAATGGACACCTTAAGGTTATAGCCAAAAAAGATGAAAAGATTTATGGAGACCCTGTAGTTCAACACATTCAACTTCACAAGGGATTATTTAAAAAAATAAAGTATAATACCAACTATTCCCAATTTTATGAAGCTAATAGAGAATTAACTCTCGTAGATGGACAACTAGGTAGTAAAGAATTCAGAGATGGGGATTGGCAAGGATTTTGGAACAACCATATTGACTTCACTATTGACCTTGAAAAGCAAACCCTATTTGATTCTGTAAGCGTTCATTTTTATCAGTACATTAATTCTTGGATTTTCTCCCCCATCGAAATCGCTTTTAATGTTTCAAATGATAGTATAAATTGGACCAATTTAGGACATATAAAAAATGAGGATCATATTTCAAAAAGAGGAAAAATTATAGATGAATTCTCCATTTTTAATAGCTCAAAAAAACCATACCGGTATATCAATTTAGTGGTAACTCCACTGAAGGTTATTCCCGATTGGCATGAAGCAGCAGGTAATTCAACTTGGTTGTTTGTTGACGAAATTATAGTGAAATGAAAATAGAATTTTGTGTTACATCCTTTGAAGGAGCAGTTGCCGCTGAGCAGTTTAAGGCAGACAGAATAGAACTATGTAGTAGACTGGATCTAGATGGACTTACGCCATCATTACACTTAATCCAACAATGTAGATTAGAATATAACGGAGAAATACACATCATGATTAGACCAGAATGTGGTCCATTTATTTGTAATGATAGCATATTGAACAAGATGCAAGATAGTATAGTGAAATCAGCAGAAATAGGAGTTAACGGAGTTGTGTTTGGTGTACTAAATGACAATAATGAAATAAACACAAAAGCTACAGCATCATTAGTTAAAATAGCTAAAAGATATCATTTAGAAACCACCTTCCATAGGGCTTTTGACCAACTAACAGATCCTATCGCATCAGTTAAACAACTTCATAAGTTAGGTGTAAACCGAATTCTTTGTTCAGGAAGTAATACCAATGTGGAAAAAGGGATACAGTCGCTCAAAAAACTAAAAATAACGTCACAAAATGATATTGAAATTATGGCTGGCGGAGGAGTAAATCAATATAATGCACCCTTGCTTCAACAAATTGGGTTAGATGCCATTCATTTTAGTATTCATAAAGTTAAAGACAGCACCCCTATTTATAATGAAGTAAATGAAGAAAAAATTAAATCCATTTTATATGCGTTGGGTTTTTAATTTTACCGCTTATTTATGTGTGATTATTTCTTTTTGTATTCAATGCAAACAGAGTCCAGCGAAGTCTAATTCCATCAAAAAAATAGATGAAAACTGGGTATTACATGTAGCTGAAAAAGATACTTTTTTACCTGTTAACATCCCCAGTAATGTTCATTCAGACTTACATTCTCATCAATTGATTGAAGATCCATTTTGGGAAAACAATGAACTAAAGCTACAACGGATAGAAGATGAAAACTGGACCTATTCTACCACATTTCAACTAGCTGAAGAAGAATTTACTTATGAATTCATCAATTTAATATTTGAAGGGTTAGATACCTACAGTGAGGTAAAACTCAATAATCAGCTTGTATTTTCAAGTGATAATATGTTTATTAGTTATGAAGAAGATGTAAAATCATTATTACTTATTGGTGAAAACACACTTGAAGTTCAATTTACATCGCCTATTAACAAGAACAGGGATAGAGTAAATAACTACCCATATAAATTACCATCAGGTAGCGAAACTACTGCTCTGCAAGTGGGATCTTTCACCAGAAAGGCTGCCTATCATTTTGGGTGGGATTGGGGACCAAGATTTGTAACGATGGGAATTTGGAAGCCTGTATATTTAAAATTTTACAACGAAGCCAAAATAAATCATGTACGAACAGAGACAAAGGAGATAAATGAGGATTATGCAATCCAGGAGTTTCATATTGAGATAGAATCTGGGTTAACCCTAAGTGATTACCGCCTCCGTATTGGGGATAGTTTATTTTCCATCGAACTCAAAGAAGGAATTAATAACATTAGTGCATCCATACAAATAAATCATCCAAAATTATGGTGGACTCACGATCACGGAAACCCTTATTTATATACTGAAAATATAACTTTAAGTAAAAGCAATCAAAATATTGATAATCAATTAATTAAATATGGAATAAGACAAGTTAAATTAATTAATGAGACTGACAGTATTGGCACCTCTTTTTACTTTAAACTTAATGGTAAACCCATATTTATCAAAGGAGCCAATTACATTCCTCAAAGTAGTTTTTTAACGGATGTAACTGCTGAAAAATATTATAATCTACTACAGTTGAGTAAAGAAGCCCATATGAATATGCTCCGAGTTTGGGGAGGTGGAATATATGAGCAAGATTTATTTTACGACCTGTGTGACTCCTTGGGAATTTTGGTTTGGCAAGACATGATGTTTGCATGTAGCCTCTATCCTACTCTTGAAGATAAATTCATTAACTCTATACAAGAAGAAATTACTCAAAACATTAAACGCCTACAAAAACATCCATGTATTGCCCTATGGTGTGGAAACAATGAAGTGGATGTAGCTTGGCACAACTGGGGGTGGCAGCATCAATTTGGATATAGCAGTGAAGACTCTTTGAACATATGGAAAGGACAACAACAACTTTTCGAATATCTAATTCCAGGTATTATAAAAAACTTAGACAACAGAGCATACATCCCTTCTTCACCCCAAAGTAACTGGGGAACCAAAGAAAATTTCAACCATGGCTGTATGCATTACTGGGACGTATGGCATGGAAAAAAAGATATAGACGCATTCAAGTACCATGTGGGTAGATTTATGGCTGAGTATGGCTTTCAATCTTATCCATCCTTGGAAACTATACTCCATTTTACCGATAGCTCACACTTAAGTCTAACAGATAGCGTAATGATAAATCGTCAAAAAAGCTACATAGGAAATAGTATGATTGAAGATCAAATCAACAAGTTTTTATCTCCTGCGAATTCATTCGAAGATTTTGTAGAAAAAAGTCAAGAAGTTCAATCTATGGCATTGGATTTTGCCTTGAATGCTCATATCAACAAACAACCACACTGCATGGGCACGTTATTTTGGCAGCTTAACGATTGCTGGCCTGGGCCATCTTGGAGCATAATTGATTATTATCAAAGACCTAAGAAGGCATATTATTTAGTGAAATCTAATTTCAAAAAATCTTGAAAATAACTCCAGAAAATGTTCGATTTAAAGTGTTTTTTTAGGAAATTGATTTTCTGCTTTTTGATAATAAACAGCGTCATTCATTGATTATATTTTTTATACATTTAGAATCTTCAAAATAACATCTTATGAAATTTAAAATCACTCTTTATTTAATCTTATCTATTGTAATTACCTCGACTACTGTATTTTCTCAAAAAAAGGATAAAAGCCCTAACGTTGAATCTGCTCTAAAAGGCTTTAAATTTAGAAGTGTAGGTCCTGCCTTCATGTCTGGAAGAATTGCAGATATAGCAATAGACCCAAAAAATGAAAATACCTGGTATGTGGCAGTTGGATCAGGAGGAGCTTGGAAAACGACAAATGCAGGAACCACTTGGTCTGCACTAACCGAAAACATGCCTTTTTACTCTACCGGTTGTATTACTATTGATCCAAATAACAATGAATCTATATGGTTAGGGACAGGTGAAAATGTGGGTGGAAGACACGTTGGTATAGGACATGGAATTTATCACAGTACTGATGGCGGTAAATCATGGAAAAACAAAGGGTTAAAAGAATCAGAGCATTTATCAAAAATTATTGTTCACCCTAATGACCCTAATACGGTTTGGGTTGCCTCACAGGGACCACTTTGGAGTTCTGGTGGTGAAAGGGGGCTTTACAAAACAACAGATGGTGGGAAAACTTGGAATAATACATTAGAAATTGATGAGTGGACAGGTGTTACGGATCTACTAATAGACCCCAGAAATCCAGATGTACTTTATTGTGCAAGTTGGCAACGTCATCGTAATGTAGCTTCTTACATAGGTGGTGGTCCAGGAACAAGCATTTACAAAAGTACTGATGGGGGTGATAATTGGACTAAAATTAATAAGGGCTTACCTACATCTAACATGGGTAAAATTGGACTTGCCATTTCACCTATAAACCCTGATGTGGTTTATGCAGCTGTTGAAACGGAAAGAAGAAAAGGTGCCGTTTATAGATCTGCAAATGCTGGAGGCAGTTGGAAAAAAATGTCTGAAACTGTATCTGCAGGTACTGGCCCTCATTACTATCAAGAATTGGTAGCTTCACCTCATAAATTTGATAAAATATACCTTATGAATGTAAGGGTATTAGTCTCTGAAAATGGTGGAAAAACATTCACTACCATGAAAGAAAGCAGAAAGCATTCTGATAATCACGCCATGGTTTTCAAAAAAAATGATCCCAATTATATACTCGTAGGAACTGACGGTGGTATTTATGAAACGTTTGACGATACCCAGAATTGGAAATTTGTGGGGAACTTGCCGATTACTCAGTTCTATAAACTGGCTGTAGACGATGCTGAACCATTTTACAATATATATGGTGGAACCCAAGATAACAATACGCAGGGTGGTCCGTCCAGAACTCTCAGAAGAAATGGAATCACTAACTCAGATTGGTATGTAGTACTTGGTGGAGATGGCCACCAACCAGCTACAGAGCCTGGTAATCCATCTATAGTTTATGCACAATCTCAAGAGGGTTATTTGAATCGGATTGACCGATCGACTGGAGAAGTGGTTAATATCAGACCTCAAGAAGGCATTGACGAGCCGTATGAGCGATTTAACTGGGATTCTCCCATTTTGGTTAGTCAACATAACCCTACTACTATCTACTTTGCATCACAGCGAGTTTGGAAATCAGATAATAGAGGTGACAATTGGGAACCTATTTCTGCCGATTTAACCAAAAATGAAGAACGATTTGCATTACCTATCATGGGCAGAGTTCAAAGTATAGATAATGCCTGGGATGTCTATGCTATGTCTACTTACAATACCATCACTTCACTTGCAGAATCCAAAATAGATCCTAATGTATTATATGCAGGTACGGATGATGGCATTATTCAATACACTAAAAATGGAGGTCAGAATTGGACCAAGGTGACTGTAGATCAGCTTCCCAAAACTCCTTCATCAGCATTTGTAAATGATATTAAAGCTGATTTATTTAATGCAAGTACAGCCTATGTTTGTCTTGATAATCACAAATTTGGAGATTACCAACCTTATTTATTCAAAACTACTGATGGAGGTAAATCATGGAAAAGCATCACAGAGGGTTTACCCGAAAAAATATTAGTTTGGAGATTAGTTCAAGATCATATCAATCCAAACTTATTATTCTTAGGGACTGAATATGGAGTATATATCAGCCTAAACCAAGGAGAAAAATGGCACAAATTCAGTAATGGCTTACCTACCATACCTGTTAGAGATTTGACCATACAACGTAGAGAAAACGATTTAGTACTAGCTACTTTTGGAAGAAGTTTCTATGTACTTGACGATTTTAGTCCTATAAGAAATTTTTCAGAAGAAAACTTAAATAAAGATGTGTTGTTTCAACCGAGGAAAGCGTTACAATACACCCCTATGATTGGAGGAACTAGCAGTGATGGAGGTGCATCATTTAAAAGAAAAAATCCAGATTATGGAGCAACCATATCCTACTTTATTAAGGATGGCTTCACGTCATTAACTGCACAAAGAATTAAAAAAGAAAATGCTGCAGGCCTAAGCGATGATGTGATAGACAAATTAAAAGACGCTGGATATACTTTTAGCAACATAAAAGATGCTGAAAAAGCAGAAATAAAGCGTAAAACCTCATTTGATGACAAGACCATTAGTAAGGTATTAAAAGCGATCGAAAAACATCAAGCAAAAGAAAATGATATACCATTTCCAGGCTGGGATGCACTAGATAAAGAAAAAAATGAAGACAAGCCTGAAATCATGATTGAAATAAAAGATCAACAAGGTAAAGTAGTTCGTCAAATTTTTAACCCATTGAAAAAAGGATTAAATCGTGTTAATTGGGATTTGAGCACCTATAATACCACTGTAGTTAGGGCAAGTGATAAGGGTAAGAGAAGTTGGAGGTATGGCGGTGCCATGTACCAAGAAGTGAAACCTGGAACATACAATATAAGTTTATTCAAAAGAGAGGGTACTAAGGTTAGTTTTTTAGCTGGTCCAGTAACTTTAGAAGTAGAAAGAATAAGATCGAATATCTTAACTAATCCATTAGCAGACCAGCATGAAAGCTATTACATGAATTTGGCTTCATTTACTAAAGAAGTAAGGACCTATCAATATCAGTTTGAAAAAGCCAATGATTTGGTAAAAACCATGAAGGCACATTTAAAACTTGTCAAATACAATAAGGAGGAAATTGCTAAAGAAGTCTATTCCCTTGTGGAAACCATGAATGATTTAAACAGAACATTTGGCGGCAGTGATACTAGAAAAGAGGTTGGTGAAAAAGACTTTCTTACTATAAGTGATCGGTTATCCAGCGCAAGAGGCGGATGGTACCCCAACACCTATGGACCAACCGCATTACACATGAATAGTTTTAATATGGCTAGGGAGTTATTTACTCAAATGCAACCTAAAGCTGATGATTACATAAATAGAGTTAACACTATAGTAAGCCAATTTGAAGAAGCTGGTGGACCGACTATTTTGAAATAATAATCAACAAATCCTAGGTATAAATTTTGAATTTTAAGATTCGAATGCTTCATTACTTTTACTGTAGGCAATTGATGATTTTTGCTTTTTTTTTATTCCAAGCATTTGTAAAGTGTAATATATTTTATAGTTAGCAAGTCAAAACCTACTCATTCACATGACCAAGCGCTATGATTTTGATAATAAGCTAGGGAATCTAAATACGCATTTTTGTGGGTAAAATCTGTTTCACACAACGTCACTGTGGGAGCTACAGGTGCCATTGAGACCGTATTTTCACAAGTTATACATTCTTCTTTAACGCAGCTTACAAAGATGCCAGACACAAACAATAAACAGTAATAGAATTTGAACATTATTAATAAAATAACAATATAACTGTAAATTTGTTAAATCAATGAAAAATCTGAAAAGACGCTGGAACATCAACTCTAATCTACAACTGGCACTAATACTAATAGTTTTTGCCATTAATGGATCTTTTGCTGCTTGGGTTGCTAAACCAGTTACTGCATTTTTCCACTTATCACCTGAAAGTACGGGGCCATGGATTTACTACCCTACCAGGATTTTATTAATTTTTCCAATTTATCAAATTACCCTGCCTATTGTCGGCTTTGTATTTGGACAATTTAAATTTTTCTGGAATTTTGAAAAAAAATTTTTAAGCCGAATAGGTCTTGGATTCTTATTTCAAAAATAACATACATCTTAACACCTCTCTTAACCAAGAAGAAGTAATTAAATGGGAAAATAAAAACAATAATTATCTCTCAAGTTATTCTTTTCTTAAACATTTTATCCTTCTTAATAGACAATCAACCATTCCTCTTTACATTACTCACCCAAAAGGAAATTTGTATGGACATATCATCAAATTAAAAGGGAAGAAAATTGGCAATTATTACAAAACTAAAAATAACTTTAGCCTTCAAAGTTTATTATTAAGGCCTTTTTCTTTAGAATTTTTCTGTTTTGGAAATACACATTTATCCAATGTATCCACTAGTTGCGAAACTCCTCTTAAAATGGAAGAAGTCGTTCAAATTATTGAAAGGCTAAAAGTTCGCCATAAAATCAACTTTTTTCTACTACCAGATCACTTTTTAAAACAATTAAATGCAGAAGAATTAGCGAAAAATAATCGTTTTCATTTTTTTGAATCAGAACCAGTTATGGCTATCGAAATACCCATTCATTGGAAAACTATAAATGATTATTTAGCGGATATTAAATCTAAATACAAAAAAAGGTATAGAAGCATAATTAAAAAAAGTAAATCTCTAAAAACAATAGAAATCAATTTGGAAAATATTGATAAATATATTACTTCAATAAAGAATTTATACAGCAATATTTATAAGAGGTCAAGCTTTTCAGGACCTCCATTCAATGTCAATATTTTTAGTTCCTTTTTAGCAGACACAGAACTCAATTTTAAAATAAAAGGATACTTAGACTGTAATAATAACCTGATTGCCTTTTCTTCTTATTTTATTGTAGATCAAATCTTATACTCTTATTATATTGGATTAGACTACACTGAAAATCTTAAGCACAACACCTATAATAGGATGTTATATGACAAGCTTGAATTGGGCATAAAAAATAAAGTTAAAAGTGTAATATATGGGAGGACTGCTCACGAATTTAAAAGCACAATTGGAGCAATTCCATCCAATTCTAAAAGTGCTGTTTATATATCGAATAGTATTCTAAACTTAGTTTTAAAACCTTTTGTTTCTAGGTTGGAGATTAAGGCTTGGGTACAGCGAGACCCTTTTAAAAAAGCGTATATTAATACTTAATTATTAGTTCAACGTGCAATTTATTTTCATATTCTACTTTCACAAAATAGCTTCCCCTTTTAAAGTTTGAAAGAGATATTGGATTTCCCATCCCCGATAAAAGCTGTTTTCCGCCTAATTCAAATACTACATATTCAAATTTTTCATTGATCCCTTTCACATATAGAATATCGCTAGTTGGGTTAGGATAAATAGATATGAAGTCTGATTTTCTGTTTAAATCGTGAAGTGTAGTATCTAAAATAAATGGGAATACACATCTTAAGCTATCGTAAAACAAAGAATGTAGTTCTATAGTACCGGCAAAGGGATTCGAAATAGGTTGATAAGCTTGTAAAAAGTGCTGTTGTGGGAAAAATCCAATACCAAAATAGTTAACTATTTCCTTAGCTACAGTATCTCCAATGTCATTTAAAAGAACAAAACCAGGGTAAGAAATAATATCCAAATTTGCGTTTGATGCCATTAAGCTAATCTGATTAAGCGAATCGGGTGTATAATTCACATTGGATATCTGAATGGAGTCACAACTAAAGAACTGAGAATAGGTACTATTTGAAATAATGATGCTAATAAAAATGAGAAAAGGTATAATCTTTGGCATATCATTCATTTTGAGATAGAGATAGCGATTTTGCCGCATTTAGCTGAAAGAAAAAGTAAGTTAAAATACTGTACACAATCACCTTCTGGGCTGTTACTTGAATAAACAAGGCTTGATTTCCATCCCACGCATTAGGCCCAAAATCCATCACTAAAATAAATCCAACTAGTATAAGAGTGAAAAATAAGGTCACCCATTTGACAGATGAATTAATTGTTTTGATTTTAAACATAGAAATTACTTGTAAAACAGCGTGAAGCAACAGAACTCTAAAAGCTATTTTCACAAATAAAACATGTAATTCATGTGTTTCTGTTTCACCCGAAAAAACGGCTACTAAAACAAATGAAACCATGGAGACAACAATGGTTGAGATTAATGAGATTCTTAAAATATAGCTATGTAAAGCTTTGGATAAAATTTTAAGAAACTGATAGTAAAAAATAAAATAGGAAAGTGCCAATATCATTAAAGCACTGTTGAATAAATAGGCTGATATTTTATTTGGTTCTCCATTTCTAGCCGTCCACTCCCCTAGATTGGAAAAGAAATTATAGAAAAACTGATAACCCACTGTGCCACTATCATGAATTGTACCTCCTGGATACTTGATCATTGCGACGGTAGTAAAAACAAGAAAAAGACCAATTCCTAAATAGCCTTGTGAAATTGCATTAATTTTCATGAAGTGAATTTTACTAAATTTAGTTTTTTATGGTTATAAACTCTTTTATTTGGTATTCAGAAACTAACTTGATTATGTATTTTCCCTTTGGATGTGCATTTAAATCAATGAATGGCTGATCACATGATTTAATGTATTTTCCTTCAAAATTGAACACTTCTATTTGAACATCTGTATTTAATCCACGAATTTCAACTAATCCATTAGTTGGATTTGGAAAACAAATAACAAAAGGCAAGTTTTTATCCATACCTACTGTATTTCCCACCGTTACCGTATCATACAGGGTACATGTATTCCCATCTGTGAATGAAAAGCCATAATCACCCGGATTAAGTCCTGTAAGAGGATTAGAAGAACCTCCCACACTCCATACCAATTGATGAGGAATTGGACCGGATATAACTGTTATGGATGCTTCACCATCCATACACGTATTGCAACTAGCTGGTGTAGTACTTGTAATTACCTCTGGTAAGGGGTTTATAGTTACTGCTAGATGGGCTGTGTCTGTACATCCAGATGTATCATAAGCAATTAGTGTAATTTGATGAATACCGGTATCTTGAAAAGCATGTATCCAACCTAATGCTGAAGGAAAAGGACTAAACGGAGATCCATTATCCGTCCATAATAAGCTGTCAGCCATAGTTCCTCCATCCACAAAAGAAGTAGATTCACCCACACAATTAAAAGAAATTAAATTACTAATATTTATGGTAGCTCCACAACAACTCCCTACTTGTAATGAGCTCGTCCTGGTTTCTTGTAGATTTCCAGCCTGAAATTGATTCACGACTAATGCATAAGTGTTTGAAGGTACATTTCCAACTGGAATGGTAGTCGTGTAAGGAGTTATCACTGGTAATCCAATTCCTCCACAAGACACATGAATATCTATTGTAATGGTATTTCCGGAAATACTGAATGATGATTGGTGTGTACAATTACTAGAAGATAAATTCCCATCTACCGTAACGACCAAATTATCACAATCATTTACAGGATTAGGAGATGTTGACACGCCAGAAATCCAAAATTGAGCACTAATATAAGTAGGTAGTAAAATGAATAATAGTAGATATGATCTCATACTCAAATATAGGAATGAAGTTTTATTATAATAATGAAATAAGAAATATTGTTTTGATCTGTTTTATGAAAACCCTTAGCTTCTAGAAATCATAAAAATGCAACTAACAGCGAAAGGATTAAAAATATGGTTGCTGGGAGGGATTTGATGATATCATCTTTTACTTTTACATGCATCGCTATTGCTCCAATCATTAAAAGTGCCATGCCAACGGATGCTGGAAAAACAAGAGAATTGATATAAATTCCAATTATAAGCAATGTTGCAAGAGTTACTTTTGAAAAACCAATTACCCAAACAAAATAATCGGGAAGGCCATAAGAAGCGAATTCATCCTTCATGCTTTGAGCATCACCACCCCTATATTTAGTGGCCTTATTAAACCTTAAAAACCAAACGTTATAAATGGAAATGGCAATTACAATTTGAGCAGCTATTTTAACATATTCGACTAACATAATGGTTTGGTTTATATAAATTTAAAGAACAGGTAACCATTTAAAATTAAGAAAAAAAACGCGGGTAAAATCAATACAATATTATCTTTTAATCGAATTCTGGTTAATACCCCTAATAACATTAAAATGGAAAGACCCATTGAAGAAAAGAGAAGTAACGGAGTGAAAAATACTCCAATTAATAATCCTAAACCTCCTAACATCTCCAAACACCCTACAAGAATTGTAAATTTTTCTAACTGAAATCTTACAAATTCTTTTTTCATTTTTTCAGAAATAAATAAAGAGACTCCGTATACAATAAAAGACAAGCCTGAAAAAATAACTAGTGCAGTATCTAAATTTTTTATGATAGTGATTGAAATAGAACAATAATAATAGTAATATTTAATTTATGGCATAATGATTGTTGCATTTTATAAAAGTTTCAGCTATGAATAAAATATCGTTTGCAACGATAAATCTGTTTTTTATTGTTGTATTTATTGGACATACAATAACAGCTCAAAAAGCAGGTACTAAGTCTGAATATAAAAGCTTTTACAGATACATTCCAGAAAAAATGACTTGGAATGAACATAAAAAACGGGCAGCAATTATGGGTGGTGATCTCGCATGCATTACCGATGCTCATGAGAATGAACAAGTGAGGAGAATCGCAAGTGGAGAGATTGTATGGATTGGAGGAATACGTAAAGGTTGTGGTAATGGATCTGGACCAGATCATTGGAAATGGTCTAACGGTAAGAACTGGTCCTATACTAATTGGAGAGCGGGAGAACCCAACAACTACACAGAACATGATGAAAACCGAGTGATGTTATGGGAAAATGGAGAATGGAATGATGCCTCCTTGTTTCATGAATTTTCCGCAATTTATGAAATACCCTCTACTTCATTGGTAACTTATGATACTAAAACCAAACAAAATCAAATTAATAATCAACCATTGAGCTACTACAAGTTTATTCCAGAGAAAATGACTTGGGCTGAGCACAACAAACAAGCTATTTCGATGGGTGGTAACTTAGCTTCTATATCTAATGCTATAGAAAATAATAAAGTTAAGGAAGTATCAACTGGAGTAAACGTTTGGCTAGGAGGAGTCAGAAAAGGATGTGGAAACGACACTGGAGCTGACCATTGGTACTGGAGCAATGGTGAAAAGTGGTCTTACACAAACTGGATGAAAAATCAGCCAGATAATTATCAAAAATCAGAGAACAGAGTTCATATGACCCCAATCTCGCATGGACAACAATGGAA
>JAYYEV010000014.1:0-6073 GCA_036159515.1 Bacteroidota bacterium
TAACCCTAATTTTAATTTATTTTGTAGTTTTTATCGACTAATTTGCTATTTTAAGGTTATTATTCAATTAATAACATAAGTTTCAGTCCGTGACAGAAGCAATCCTACAGAATTTTGACGATAGATCCGTTCCAAAGAAAAGAAACCCAGGGAGATCCCCTGATATGGTGATAGAACAGAGAAGGCAGAGGTTGTACAAAAGACAGCTAGATGGTCTACCAGCAAGACATTTAGTTTTAGAACATTCTTCTAGAGAGGGAGTTTGTGTAAAGACTGCTTGGAATGATTGGAAAGAGGTTACGAAATGGAATGATGAGGATTGGCAAAAGGATAGGGAGAATATGATAGCTAGACTGCAAGCCATGAGAGTTAGACTTTTTGATAAGGCTGTGAAGAAAGGTCAGTTCCAGACTGCTGCCCAGATATTAGACTCCTTGGGTAAAGTAGTAGGAGAGAGTGTGGAGACTGTAAACATAAATGCTCCAGAACTGGCTATACGAATAGAAGGTCAAAAAGATAGTTGACACTATTGTAGTATTGTACTATAATAAATAGTGTAGAAGGAAATAATTTTTAGATTTATCAGAAGGTTCAGGGTTTCTATATACTAAATAAAATTTTTTGCAACCCTACCCCACCCCATCGCATCGGGTAGGAGATCGGGACAGCCTGAGAAAATCGGGACAGCCTGGGGAGATCGGGAACAGGAACCACCCCACAACAATAATTTTTTTTGTTCATAATTTTTTCTTACATCAATTTATTATTTTTGCTTGGGAACTGTGGGGAAGGTGGCAAGCGTACCAATAGAAAATTAAAATTAGTAATTTACAAGATAACAAGAAAGAAAAGAAAAAACACAAACAATAATAATTTATTCTTGATAATAATTTTTTGCATAAAAAAAATCCTATCTTTTACAATAGGATTAATAATAATTTTTAATTTTGTTTAATTAGATTCCTACGAAACTAACTATTCCTAGTGTTGTAAAATCTTTATCATTAGTTTCTAATTCATAATCATCTAAACTAGTTTGATATTCGTTTAGAAATTCCTCTGCAATTTCCCATTCTAATAATCCATCATCTGTTGTAAAATCTAATAAACCCATTACATAATCATTACCTTCATAATAAAAATTAAAAATCGATTCTGTTAGATCATAACCAATAGTAGAAAAATCTATTTTAGAAATAGAAATAGTAGGAAAAAAATAATTAATAAGAAAAGAAATAAACTTAGTCATAATTAATTATTTTGTAAGTACATAGAATAAGAAGAAAGAACAGAATCTATTTTATTAGTTCTATCTTCTAAATTTTCTTTTATGTTGGTAGCAATATGTTGACCAACACTAGCAAAGAAAACTAATGACAATAAATAAACAGTAAGTACTTTCATTTTTTTTGGTGGGGAGTGATAAAAAATTTGTCTCCCTTACTTATTATTATAACCACAATAATTCTACTATTGTAGTACATTAGTAATAGTTGTAACAATACTTAATATTTAATTTTACTTACTTCTTATCTTTTATCTTTCATAAATTCATGATAACCGATTAGAAATCTATCTTGTTTTTTTAACCAATTACACATATTATTATTATGTTTTGGATATTCTTTAATACATTCCAAAATAGAATTATTACTAAATTTACAATCATCTTTCTCAAAACTTTTTAATTTTTCGTCTAGTTTATTTCTTAAACTATTAACTTCATCTATTTGATATTGTATTTCATAAGACTTATTTTGTATCTTTCTCCATTTTTCTAAATCATTAATATTTCTATTAACAATATCTAAATTTAATTCATGTATAACTTTATAATTTATCTTTTCTGCTTTTAATAATTTATCTGATTTTCTATTTTTTGCACTTTCTGAGATAATAACATCTGCTACATATTGATTAATTTCAAAATCATTTTTTCCATGAGTATAAAAATAAATTCTATTTTTATCATAAATATCATTAGGTTTTTTCTGATAAGCGTAGTGATGATATTCTTCATAAGGTAACACTAAATTAACTTCATTATTTATTTTTTCTAAAATATTCTTATTTAATATCTTTCCATCATTTTTACATAATGTTCTTAATACACAATTTTGTAATCTAATTATCCTGGAATAATATTCAATCTTATAACTTGAGATCATAAAGACATCAATTTTTTTAAGATACTTTTGCTTCTTTTGTTCCTGGATAAAATCCGCATAGGGTGAAGAAATAGGATTTGACATAATTTTTTTTAGTAGGGTTTGAAAAATGTTTTTCCCTACTAGAATATTACATTAGATGTTATTTATTGTCAACATAATTTTATCAATTATCTTGTAAATTCTAAAATTATACTTTATATTACTTTTATCTAACCTAATTAATTTTAATAATGAAGTTAGAATAAATAATAGTTCATTTGTACTAAATGATACAGTGATTTTGTGGCTATCACTGAATTTATTGAGGATTTTGGCCATTTTTGTTAAAAAATTGAAGATAATTTCAACTTAACGTAAGATCTATTAAAGGGCAAATTAAAGGCAAAATTATAAAAATGAGAATTTTTTCTATTTACAAAATGAAAATACTAATGTAATATAGTAATGCCAACAGTTATTCATCTCACAAAAAATGAAAAACATTGAAAATTCTCAAAAAAGAGTAATTCCTAACCAAACATACAACATGACCGATCTAGGAGTTGTATTAAAGGGTTATCAAATAGACAACGCTATGGAAAAAGCCTGGACTGAAATTCATTCCAGGATAATTCCCTTTAAAGGTGATTTACAAAAAGAAATGGAAGTTATCACTAGAAAAAATATTATCGAAGGTAACTACTAATGACTAACGTAAATATCATTATGAATGTAGATAATGATGCTTTTATGCACGAAAATCTAGGTTCTGACATTGCAAAAATTTTAAAAAATTATGCAAATGTTATTGAGTTTGTAGTCGATCCAGATACTACCTTTGAACTTCAAACAAAGTTAACAGACATTAATGGTGAAACCATAGGAAAAGTTACTTTAATTACAGGGGGTCATGGATAGAAAAGAAGCAATTAATTTAGCTTTAAATTTATTTCGTCAAGACTTAGATAAAAATGATGTAGTAAATACATTAATGAAATCTAACATTCCAGAATCCACTGCATACAGATATGCCAAAAAAGCACTAGATCAGTATGAATGGGAAGAAGATAAAAATGACGATCCAAAAAAGAATTTAGAGCTAAACGCCCTTAATACTATATATAAGGCTATGAAATGGGCAGAAACTAACAACGAACCAGAATTGGCAGTTAAATATGCCAATTTATATATCACTAACAAAAAGAGGTTAAAAAAATGAACCGATCCAAATTATACGAATGGTTGCTTGATAATGACTGCCCGTTTGAATGGGAAGTTGATGACTTTTGGGATAGCAGTAAAACTGTAAAACTTATTTTCTCGGAGAAAAATGATGACTGACTCATTTATGAACAACCACCAATCAGCACTTGATAGTTTTATGGAAGATAAAGCTATCCAAGATTTAGAAGATGCGGGTATATATCCCGTACCAGATAATGACGATATATATGAAAGACTTTATGAAGAAGAAGTCCAGGAATCTCTTGATAGATTAGAAAAATTAGGCTTTAAGGATATTAAAGAATCTGATTTAGATACAGAATCTATTGAAGAGGCAGTTAGGAAAAAGTTTGAAGAACTACCCGAACCATTAGACAACAGCTAACTCTTTTATCTGTTCCTGGAATTTCATACAACGTTCCATAAAACATATTTCACTTGACCTCAGTTGTAAACTATCCAATAGTTTTAACTGGGGTTTTCCACTTCTTCTTGCAATACATACTAAAGCCTGGGTACATTCAATACCCGTAAGTTTTCTTAGTGCATAATTATACGCACCAAGTTGATGACAATAATTTAATAACATTTCATCACTTCTGACCTCTTTAGAAGTCTTCCAATCACATATTGTTAACTTTCCATCAATATCTATTAAAGCGTCAGCCGTTCCAGCAAAGCCATAATCCTTGTCATATATACTAAATTCAATCGCATGAATGGCCGTTACACGTTCCAATATGAATGATCGTAAACCTCTTGCGTAGCCTGACGCACTCCAGCTAACACGAGGTGCGGTTTCGGCTGCCTTTGATAACGCCCATTGCGTGACTTTTGAGGGGCAACGATCCAATTCATCTTGTCCTGTTCGCCATATACCTCGCTTGTTTGCATTGTGTCTAGCAAGTTTCGCTCCAGTTTTAAGTAAGTACTCTGCATGAGCGTGAGCAAGTCGCCCCCTCTCGCAAGCCATATCTCTCTCATCTGCTGATCCCTTCCTCTCAATCCATCGTTCCAAAGCATCTTTTTGTTCCTGTGGTGCGGTTTCTTTTAATATATGGGTAACTGAGTGATATATATTTTTCTTAGCATCTGTATATATACGATGGGGATATATAGTGCCTGAGTCATCACGATCCAATGTCCAGCGTCTTAGTCCTGCTAACGCTCCATGTTTTTGTAATGACCCCATTAGTGGTTCGTAGATATACGTTCCCATTTTTATAATACCTTAAAAGAAGAGGAGGTCAATAGATGACCCCCATGAATGGCGATTATTCGCCTGGACTGAATGGATTACCACCTGTCATTAACTCTTTAATATCAAATCCACTATCTTTTGCTTCTTGATAAGTAGCTTCTATTAAAGGGCCAGTTCCTTTTTTGCGTGGTACTGCTCTTAAACTATATTGAGTTTTAAGGCCAGTTCCTTCTCTTGAAAGGTGAAAATCCCAAGCAAGTAAATCAGAGTAATCCTCCATTTGACTTATTCTGTCAAGTTCTTCAATAATTCCCTTCTGTGTAGCAGAGAATATTTTTACTTCTTGTGACTCATGTTCAAATACTGGAACTGCGATACCAAATTTTGCTGGTTCTACTCCAGTGCCATCTCTGTTCATTCTACGGGTATATTCATTACCCATTTCAATTTCGACCTCTTCTGTTGTAGGTCTATCAACAAATCTAAAAGGCTTGTACTTACCTTCTGCTGATTCACCCCAAACTTCAAAAAATTCTAAAGGTTGGTCATCTAATAGTGCAAAACGTACACTACCACCACTTTCAAGTTTAGTGGGATTTATGTAACCACCGCTTTGTGTGGAAGTTACTTCTGCTTTCGCTTTTTCTGTTAAAAAGGGCATGATAAAATGTGCTTGTAGGCTTTTGCCTTGTGCATTTCTATTGTAGTACATGGACAAGATAATGTAAATAGACTACAATTAAAAAACCCCCAGGGTAGGAAGAACCTTGAGGGTTTGAACACATTAGTCCACAGTAGGTATTGTATCACATGAATCTGCAACAGTTTGTAAAGAAGTTACCAAAACATCTTGTTTACGCTCCGATATATCGCAAAGGAGTAGAGATAAAATCTAAAGATGGAAAGATTTTAAAGTCAACAGGTAAAAATCCTTTTGGCGAATCTTATGAAAGACAGTTCTCTCCAGATGATGTTACTTATGTATTAGAAAAGTATCCTAATCGTTTTGGTGCTGTAGGACTATTTACTGGTATTAGAGGTAAAGGATTAGTAATTCTTGATGTAGATAAAAACTTAGCGATCCATAAAAAGAAATGGGGAGATACTTTAAATGGTGCTCCTTGCATTACCAGTACAAAGAAAAACGCTGCTAAATATATATTTAAAGTTCCAGAAGAATTATGGTCTAGCGTTAAAGGTCGTATGCTTTCTGAGCAAACTTCTACTTGTTATGAAATTTTATGGAATAGACAAGGATTAATCTTTGGTGCTTATCCAGGATCTACTACTTCATCAGAAGGTGTTTATGGTTTTGAAGGAGATCTAGATAATATTCCTACTGCTCCAGATTGGCTTATAGCTGAAATGAAGCATTTAAAAGCAAATGAAGAAAAAGCTGGCTTTGTTAAAAATAGAAGTGGTTTAGTTTTATCAGATAGAACTGAAGATGAAAGAGCACAAATAATCCAAGAGTGCCTAAGTGTTATTCCAACAAAGG
>JAYYEV010000015.1:0-24151 GCA_036159515.1 Bacteroidota bacterium
CAAAACCCCCATTCAAGTATTTAATTAGTTTTTTTGGAATAGTAGATCTTTTAGCGGTTCTCCCTTTTTATTTAAGCACTGGTGTAGACCTTAGATCTATACGAATTTTCAGACTTTTTAGATTATTTAGAATATTTAAATTACTTAAATACAATTCAGCTATAGATCGACTTTTATTTGCGTTTAGAGAAATAAAAAAAGAACTTTTTATCTTTTTAATAGCAACCATCTTTTTGCTTTACGTATCATCAGTCGGGATTTATTATTTTGAAAATGCAGCTCAGCCAGATCAATTTAAATCAGTTTTCCATAGTATGTGGTGGGCAGTGGCTACATTAACTACTGTAGGATATGGGGATGTTTATCCTATTACAGTAGGGGGTAAAATATTTACTACGTTTATTGTTTTTATCGGAATGGGCTTAGTTGCTGTACCCACGGGATTATTGGCCTCAGCATTATCTAAAACAATAGGTGAGGACAAGGATTAGACTTAGTTACTTTGAAAGTAACATACGTACTTCTTCTACGCTTCTTAATTCAGCAAAGTAGATATTTTCAATGGCGTCATACAACTCATCGTCATTGAAATCCTCAAGCGTTTTGAGTATTTCAGCATACACTTGAGCAGCTCTTTTTTCTGTTTCAAAGGCTTCTTCTAACATTTCCACATAATTTGTAGAGTGTTTAATTTCGAGTGAATTTCTTTCTGTAATTGCGATACCACCTAACTTTACTATAGCGGATCGAACTATATTAGCATGACCTATGGACTCTGTAGCTTCCGTATTGAAATGGGCGGACAAGTGAATTCGATGTATTCCTTGAACATAAGCAGCGTAATGTGAATACAGTATAATGGCTCTAAGCTCTAGACTTAGTGCATTATTTAGTTCATTTATAAGTTTTGTGTTATTCATGAGTTTAAACTAAAATTTCTTGTATCAAATTTACATAAATTGTCTATTGTATATCTACAAAACATCATCTTTAAATAAAATCCTAGACTATTTCCATTAATTATGCCTACATTGATGTCGTTAATCCAATCTACATAATCTTTTTCATGTAGAAACACAGATTATGGCAAGATCGCAAGAAACATTTAATAAGAAGCAACGTGAAAAGAAGCGTTTGGAAAAAAAGAAATCCAAACTCGAAAAGCGCGAGAACAGAAAAAATAATGAAAAAGGTAGTATTGAAATAGACTGGGCAAGTGCTCCTGAAAACAATACACTAACCTCTGAAGAATTAGCTTCAAGAAAAAATCAAAGACAGAATAATACTAATAAACAATAATGAAGACTGGCAAAGTAAAATTTTATAATGCTGAAAAAGGTTTCGGTTTTATAATTGACAATGAAACGAATAAGGATGTATTTGTGCACAGAAGCGGACTAATTGATACCATCAACGAAGACGATGAAGTTTCATTTGAAATCAAAGATGGTCAAAAAGGACCTAATGCTGTTGACGTGAAATTAGCTAGATAAGTTAGCTAGAAAAACAGTTTAATTATTGGCATTCACAAGTTTGTTCTACAGACTGTGTTACTCCTCCCACACTTTGGGTATATGTGATGGTGCCTTCCATATCTTCAAGTTCTTCGTCACATACATCCTCCCATTCTACTACTTGTGTTACATCCGGCATACCCGTTTGTGAGATGACTTGAGAACAACTGCAATCTTTACATTTTTGACATGATGAGAAAACGAATAGGAATGCGATTAAAAAAAGATAGATAATATTTTTCATTTTTTTTTGATTAAAACAACTTGTTAAAAGTAAATTATTATTCTCGAATATTATTTATCAAATGGTAATTCATGGTGCCATGAATATCATTAATTAATTAAAACAAAAATTGATTTCAGATGAAAAATCCTGGATTAAAATTTATTAAATCTACCATTATTTGGGCGTTTATATTTCTTTTTTCTTTTTGGTTATTGGACCAGTTAGGTATAATTGACCTCCCTTTGCTTTCTTAACTAAGTCAACTTTTTCTTACTTTAATGGTATAAAACTTATGAAATGAAGAAGTTATACAGATATCCTGATAAAGGTTTTATAGGTGGTGTTTGTTATGGTTTAGGAGAACACACAAATATTGACCCTATTCTATGGAGAGTATTAGCAATTTTTGGAGGATTCCTGCCCATATATTTGGTATTGTGGATTTTTCTGAAAAAAGGATAGAGTAATTCAGAATTGACCTCCCTTTGCTTTCTTAACTAAGTCAACTTTTTCTTACATTAATGGTTTGTAATTTGGAAATTAAGCAATTAAAAATATCATTAAATAAACTTAAAGTTGACACCAAGCCCCGATGGGGCAGAATGAATAGTTCTCAAATGCTTAAACATTGCAATAGACAGGCAAAACTTTATTGCAACGAATACAAAGCAAATTTTTTTGTTTTAATACTAGCTCACACAATAGGAAAATTACACCTTTTCTATATTAAGTATTACATAAACTATGATATTAATAAGTACAAAAAAAATTCAAGAGGGTTAAAAATATTAGATACAACCAAGATTCAAGAAATAGACATCGAAGAAGAAAAGAAAAAATTAATTGAAAGACATATTTATGTGTATAATTATGAAAAAAAATTTATTGTTAATCCTATTCACGGATTGGTAAATAAAGAAACATTTAAAAAAAATGTTTTTGCTCACACGAAATATCATCTTAACCAATTTGGTGTTTTATAGTTTGAATTTAAACTTCCCTTTGCTCTCTAAACTAAGCCTCACCAATAAAGCCAATAAATACTTTTCTTAAATTTTCAGCACTTTTCTATGCCATTATCTGAATAATATTTAAGTTAAATTTCAGCTGTTTTCAGACCTATTTATTTCTATTAACACAACACCCACTCAGTTCTGTTATTTTTTTCTTTTTCAAAATCGTTTTATTAATTATATTTGCCCTCCAAAATGGTGGTTGTAGCTCAGTTGGTAGAGCGCCAGATTGTGGTTCTGGATGTCGCGGGTTCGAACCCCGTCTTCCACCCTTACTTTAAGGCTTTGCTTCGGTAAAGCCTTTTTTATGCACCTATGAATTGGTTTAGTACAAAAAAATCGTCCTCATTTAATTGGATATGTCTTAATGATGATTATTCCTTGCAATCTGCCATTGAAAAATCATTTGAAGAAAAAATATTGATTTTTAAACACTCCACACGCTGTTCCATAAGTAGTATGGCTTTGAACAGAATTGAAGACATCGTTAAGCAAAAAATAACTAATTGCTATCTTCTTGATTTATTGAAATATAGGTCTACTTCTAATAAAATAGAGCAGGAGTTAGGTGTTAAACATGAATCTCCACAAATTCTAGTGATTGAAAATGGTGAATGTACTTACCACACTTCACACAATGATATCAGTTGGGATAGAATTCCAGATTAACGGTTGTCAATTTCTACGAAGTTTCTTTCATTGGAACCCGTATAAATCTGTCTTGGTCTGCTAATGGGTTGATTTTCTTCTACCATTTCTTTCCATTGTGCAATCCAACCTGGTAATCTTCCCAATGCAAACATAACTGTAAACATTTCTGTAGGAATATCTAATGCTCTGTAGATTATTCCTGAATAAAAATCCACATTTGGATACAGACCTCTCTCCTTGAAGTAGCTATCGTTTAATGCAACTTCTTCCAATTGCTTAGCAATGTCTAGGACTGGATCTATAATCCCTAGTTTATTCAGTACATCGTCAGCTGCTTTTTTAATGATTTTAGCCCTTGGATCAAAGTTTTTATACACCCTATGACCAAAGCCCATTAAACGGAACGAATCTTCTTTATCTTTTGCCTTAGCTATCCATTTTTCTAAATTACCTCCGTCATTTTTAATGTTTTCTAACATTTCAATTACAGCCTGATTGGCTCCACCATGAAGTGGACCCCAAAGTGCAGAAACACCAGCAGAAACGGAAGCATACAAATTAGCTTGAGATGACCCTACCACTCTAACTGTGCTAGCAGAACAATTTTGCTCATGATCAGCATGTAAAATTAAAAGCGTATTTAGCGCATTCACCACCACTGGATCTGGAACATAGTCATATGCTGGAAGATCAAACATCATGTTGACGAAATTCTCACAATATTCAAATTTGTTCTTGGGATATACTACAGGTTGACCAACTGCATTTTTATAAGCCCAAGCTGCTAGCGTTGGAACCTTAGCTAATAATCGATAAATGGTTAAATCAATGGCTTCTTTGGGTCTATTTGGATCTTGAGATTCAGGATAGAATGTTGAAATAGTGGAAAGAGAAGCCGCTAAAATACCCATAGGGTGAGCCTTAATGGGGTACGCCTCTAAAAACACCCTCATATCTTCATGAATCAATGTGTGGTGAGTGATATTATTTTTAAAATTGGCGTATTCCACCTTATTAGGCAACTCACCGTATATAAGTAGGTAGGCAACTTCCAAAAACTCTGCTTTTTCAGCTAACTGATCAATAGGATATCCTCTGTATCTAAGTATGCCTTTTTCACCGTTTAGAAATGTAATAGCACTTGAGGTAGAACCAGTATTTTTAAATCCTTTATCAAGCGTAACCTAACCAGTCATGGCTCTTAGTTTTGAAATGTCAATTGCTTTTTCATTTTCAGCACCTGTCATTACGGGTAACTCATAGGTATTGTCTTCTATAATTAATTTGACTGTTTCGCTCATTTAATTTTGTGAAATAAAGGTTTTAAAAAATTATTGTTGCTAATATACTAAAAGAAAAAAATATTTTATAAGCTAACGCAGTATTTTTCTTACAAAAGCAACGGTGAAGTATGACATTAAGAATACCCCAATGAAGCCTTCAATTGGAGCTATAATTTTAAAGAAACCCATTGGAGAACAATCACCGTATCCAACAGTAAAAAATGTGATGGCACTGAAATAAAGATTGGTCCAAACCTTTTCAGATAATCCGTTGAAAGATTCAAGACATGTTAGATAATTGACAGATGAGTATAATAAACTGTATATGCCAGAGAATATAAAATTTACGATGACGATACTGAACAATACTCGAAATGGGTTGGTAGCATATAATCCAATCCAATCAAACACAACTCGTTGGAACAAAAAATTAGGCATAAATAGCAGAGTTTGAAGAGTGCCCTTCGATTTAGCCTGTTCAAACTGATCTTTTAACTCATATCTCTTAAAATATACATATGCTTTATCTTCATCAATATACCTTCCTGTATCCCTAAATTCTTCCTTAAGCAATCGAAATTGTTCCGCTTTTTCGTGAAAGGTTGTATTGGTTTGGGATTCAATAAGGTCTAACACATGATTATCATCCCAAGAAATAAATATATCCCCCATATTCCTTACGCCCGTTAAATTCAATTCATTTATTTCCATTTTAGTTAATCCAGGATTTAAATCAATTATATTCTGGACTATAGACTGAGATAAATCAATGACCTCACAAAGATCAATTCTAAGGTCAATGTAGCAATTCAATAAACAATGGTTTAATGAGATTTGTCTGGCAGATAGCTTATAAAAATCTAGCCTTGCATTTTTGAAGGTAGCTTCTTCAAAATCTAATTCGCAATTTTTCAAAAGGGCTTCTCTGAAGCTGACTTTGCTAGAACCAAATTCGGCTCTTCTGAAAACCAACTTATTTCCTTCGGCCACGTTTATTTCCTCAAAATTTATTTCTCCATCACCAAAATGAACTCTTCTAAAATCAACTTTTCCGTTTCCAAAATCAACTTTAGAAAAATTAATTTCATCTCCATTAAAAATTGATTTGTCAAATATCACGCTTCCTTTTTTGAAGGTGGCAAATGAAAATGAAACATCACCATTTCCGAAGTGTACATTTTTAAAAGTAACATTACCATCACCAAAATACGTATTAATGAAACTGAGATTTCCGTTTTCGAATGTAGCGTTATCAAATGTTACTTTACCTGAGTTGAATTTAGCATATTGGAATATATTATTTCCTTCGCTATAACTAGTACCCTTGAAAGAAACAGGGAAGTTGCCAAATTCAGCTTTTAGAAAACTAAGATTACCTGAACCAAAATGTGTATTTGTAAAATCCGCTTTTGTCCCAGTAAAATTAGCTAGTGAAAAATCAACAACTTTTTCAGATTCAAATAAGGAATCATTTGCGCAAAAATCAATCAATTCAATTTTTTCATTTTGACTCAGGTTGAATTTAGATCGATATTCTGAAAGAGAAAACCCTCTCACAAGACAATTGGACACATCAATGGGTTTCTTGTCTTTTATCTTTTGATAAAGTGACTTCACATCAACTACCCCGTATTCTTTTCTTTCAATAAGATTATTGTTGATGTCAAAAAAAGAGATTTTCGCACTTTGTTTATGCTTTATTCCATTGATTGTGGTTAAGGTGTCATTAAGTATTTCAACCCGGTAATTTTGTATGTAGCGGTAGACCTTCACTATTTAAGATATAGCAACAAAAATAACAGAATACAATTAAGATAACTGTTTTTTAGGGTTTAGCTAAAAAATTGTTTGCTTTAGCAATCCATTTTTCCGGTCCTCCAGCCACATAACCTAAAGTACCCATTTTAAGAAAATTAACTTTATTTTCCATGATTTGAGGTTCAACTATCCAAACAGTGGGATACCCCCTTACCGCAAATACATTAGCTAGTTCTCTATTCTGTTTCATGATGTTTTCAGGGAGTTTCTTTCTTCTTGGGAAATCAAGTTCAACTAAAACCACATTTTCGTCTGACCAAGTCTTAAAATCAGGTAAGTTAAATACTTCTCTTTTGAGTCGCATACACCAACCACACCAGTCACTACCCGTAAAAAAAAGCATAATAGGTTTCTTTTTTGAAACAGCAACAGGAATTGCTTTTGATACATCATCGTACCAGGTTAATTTACTTTCTTGACCCAAAATATGGATGGATGAAAAAAGGAGAATAAGGATGGAAAGCTTCTTTATCATGTTATTTTTTATTTTTTTGATTTGACTCATTCCACTGTTTGTAGAGTAAGTTGTGATAATATTTATGCTGATCGGCTCCAAAGAAAAATAAAATTCCAATAAGTTCTTCTTGTTGTTTAAATCCGTTGTAGATAGCCAATCGAATTAAATTTTCATCTAATAATGCATAACTAGGATAACTTAATTTTCCATCTAAAATAGAATGGGCAAACCAATGTGGTTTACCTCTAGAATTTATAGCTCTTTTTTCAAATAA
The DNA here is from genome assembly GCA_036159515.1 of Bacteroidota bacterium. Lineage (GTDB taxonomy): Bacteria > Bacteroidota > Bacteroidia > Flavobacteriales_D > Parvicellaceae. The sequence goes on from JAYYEV010000015.1 coordinate 7,237, forward strand.
AGGATCAGAATTTACAAATTGAATACCGTTAAAGTTAATGGTGTCTCTCGTTTCCGCATCGAATTTAACTGCATAATATTTTTGATTCATATAATCTACTATTGCTTTTTGTTTAAAAGTAGTAGCGTCCATTCGTTTGCACCATCCACACCATCCTGTGTAAAGATCTATGAATACTTTCTTAGGAACTGAATCCAATTGTCTTTTAGCCATCATCTGATCCCATGTCAGCCAATTAATTTGGTCTTGAGAATACGTTAATGATGGAAGAATTAATATGAATACAATTACGGCCCTCATTTGCTATCTTCCATTAACGTTTCCATCAAGAAATTAGTCATTTTAGTATATAAATGTAGTCTTGTAAAGCCTCCGTAAATACCATGATTCTTATCAGGGTAAGCAAAAAACTCAAATTGTTTGTTTTTATTTACTAAAGCACTTACCATCTCTGTTGCATTTTGAAAATGAACATTATCATCAGCTGTGCCGTGAATAAGTAAGTAATTACCTTTTAATTTTTCAACATGATTAATAGGCGAGTTAATGTCATAATTCTCACCATTGTCTTGTGGTTTTTGCATAAATCGTTCGGTGTATATGTTGTCATAATAACGCCAGTTGGTAACAGGTGCTACTGCGATAGCTGATTTAAATACATCAGCACCTTTAGTTATACAAAGAGACGACATATAGCCTCCATAGCTCCATCCAAAAATTCCAATGTTATTTTCATCGATGTAGGTTTTGTTGCCTAAAAATTTTGCAGCAGCTATTTGGTCCTCAGTTTCATACTTTCCAAGCTGTTTATAGGTAGCATGCTTAAAATCTTTACCTCGGAATCCTGTACCTCTAGCATCAACAGAAACTACTATAAACCCTTTTTGAGCTAAATATTGAAACCAAAAATAATTGTTCCAAGACCATGCGTCATTTACGGTATTCATTCCAGGACCACCATACACAAACATGAGTAGAGGATGCTTTTTAAGGGTGTCTAACATTTTAGGTTTGATCATCCAGGCATTTAATAATGTTCCTTCTTCATTGGGAATGGTGAAAAATTCTTTATCAGTTAGATTGAATTCTAATAGTTTTTTCTTCAATGCTTCATTTTTTTCTAGTGTTTTAATTAATTTTCCTTTTTGATTGTGAAGAGTGATTTCAAAAGGCGAATCTGCAGTAGAGTGGAAGTTTATAAAATAATTAAATGTTTTGCTGAAGTTAGCTTCATTTGCTCCTGAGTTATCTGTTAGGAGTTCTATTTTATTGTTCTTAGTATAAAGTGCATAGATCTCTCTCTTAGTAGGATGTGATTTAGCGGCTTGAAAAAATATTTTTTTTGATTTGGTTGCATAACCGTATACCTCTGTAACATCCCAATCCCCATTAGTTAACTGTTTTTCTGTACCATCTGCATAATTTATTAAGTAGATATGGTTGTATCCATCTTTTTCACTTGTCCATATAAATTCATTTTCATTGATAAATGATGTGTTATCGTGTATATCTATGTAAGTAGAACACTCCTCTGTATAAATAGGCTTCGTTTTAATGCCAATATTGTTGGGAGTATCCATCGAAAAAGTGCCTGAAAGTAATTCTAGCTTGTTCTGAAGTCTATTCATTTTAAAAACGATCAATTCATCTTTTCTTTTGCTCCACATTATTCTAGGAATGTAGATATCTGGATTATTTCCTATGTCAAAAATGAAATGTCTATCGTATTGAGTGTCAAAAATTCGAATAGAAATTAAGGAATTATCTTCTCCAGCTTTTGGGTATTTAAACTTGTAATGAGTAGGGTATAAGGAACCGTACATTTTCATTTGGAATTCTTTTACATCTGTTTCATCAAAAACGTAATAAGCTAGCTTTTTCCCATCAGGTGACCACTCAAAACCTTTATGAATGCTGAATTCTTCTTCATATACCCAATCGGTGGCTCCATTTATAATTTCATTGATTTTACCGTCCTTAGTAACTTGTTTTTCCTTAAAATCAGAAAGGGTAACATAAAATAGGTTGTTGTTTCTAACAAAAGCAATTTTGCTGTTATCCGGAGAAAATTCAGCTAACCTTTGTTTTCCAAGTGAGGTATCGGAAAGAGCTTTAAGTTTATTTGTTTTTAGATTATATATGTAGTAAAAAGATTTTGATGATCTTCTGTAAATGGATTCCTTTTCAGAGGCTAATAAAATCCAGTTTTCATCAGAACTTAGTTGGTAATCATCAAAATTAAAGCCTTCTTTAACGGAACTACTAAACAACGTAGCAACCTTTTTATTGGATGCATAGGAGTATTTGATAATCTCTTTATAACCATCTACTTTTTTTTGAGATGTATAATGTAAACCGTCGGCTGTTGAATTTATACCTCTTATCATTTTAGGATAAAAAGTTCCGCTAGCCCAGATCAGTTCATTGCTCAATTGAGCATTATTAATTAAAGTATAAGAGAGAAAAAAGAAGATGATTATCCGTTTCATATTTTACGTATTTCAAATACCATACCAATATAGCACCTTACTTATTTTGATCTAAAAAGTTCAAAACAGAAGTGATATGACTTTTCATGTTTAATGCGGATCGAAAGATAAATAAAATTTCATGTTTTGCGTTTAGTAAAAAAGTAACTCTACCAGGAGCAAGGCCAAAAAAATCTTTAGGAATTCCGAGTTCTTTTCTTAATTTACTTTTGTCATCTGATAATAAGCGAAATGGAAGATCATAATTTTGGATAAACTTTTCATGTGATTTTTGATTATCTGAACTTATACCAATTATTTCGCAATCATATTTTTCGTACACATTACTATAATCTCGAAAGTAACATGCTTGTCTGGTGCAACCGGGTGTTTCATCCTTTGGGTAAAAGTACAGTACACGATATTTTTTGTCTTGTTGTTCATGCAATATGAATTGATCGCCAAGGTGATCCATTAATTTAAAGTTTGGGAATTGATCTCCTTCTTTAACTTTCAAACTTAAAAATCTATGGGTGTTACTTTCTTTACGTGACTTTGGAGGCATTGAATATGACACTCATGAAGTAACAGTAGTTGAGATAATTTGCCATAAGAGTCTACAAGTCGATAACAGTTAAGTGAAACAAAAAAACATCCTTCACAATACATACTAAGACCTTTAAAATTGCGGACAATTAATCACCCTGAACTTAGTTACTTTTTTAACACTTGATGGAATGTCTAGTGTAAGAGATATTTCGTGTGCTCCTATGCTAGAAGCTAATAAATTAGACAGGTTGAAATCATATGAATAACCTATTTTGAGGTTATTTTTTTCTAAACCTAACACTACTACAATAGCATCTTGTGCTGCAACACCAGCATTGTTTGGATCTTGTAATCTGGTGTGTCTGTACCAGAATCCAAGATCGAAAATTCCATCAACGAAATAGGTTCCAAAATTTAATCTCCTAAAATTAGATTGAAAGTCCAAAACAAATTCTGGAGTAACAAACAATTCTTGATGAAATAAACCATTCTTAAGTATTCTTATTTTATGTCCTCCGTGGAAGCATGTTCTTATTGGAAGTCTATCCGAATTATTAGGGTTAATATTGTATAAAAATGATTCATCAGGACTAGTCAAGTGGTTAAACGATGCTCCTAAAAAGGTATTCTTGCCAAATAGAATAAATCCGTTCGAAAGATCTACATAATTAGCATTATTTCCTTGTGGTTGATTGGTGGAGTAGATGTTTCCTCTTGAAGGATCCAGTTGGTCTCCCCATACCGCTTCATTCCAATTTAAGGACTTTTGAACAAATGATATTTTCACGCCAAAATTCAATGTCCAATCTCTATTCAATAGCAGTTGATAGGCATAACATCCAGAAAATTGTAAGGTGTTTAAAAGCCCATTACCCGTTCGGTCATGCATAATTTGAAGCCCTACACCACCATGAAGATCAGGAGAAAACTGATCATATTCTAAATTATATGTAACATATGCCTTATTTATACTAGGCCATTGATTTCTATAAGTGGTATGAACTCTCGGACTTAAATCCCTTCCTGCTAATGCAGGGTTTAAATAAAGTGCATTTGAAAAGAACTGAGTAAACATAGGGTCTTGACTAAATCCTTTGGATACACTACATATTGCAATTGTAATTAATATGTATTTTAATTTTCTCAACGCACTAAAGATACACTACCACTTTTAATTAGCTTAATTTCAGAACCAAAATCTACAGAATTCACCTTATATACATATGTTCCTGCTGGTGCCTTTTTGTTTCTGAAGTTTCCGTCCCATTTTACATTCATATCATAAGATTTAAAAACCATTTGTCCCCATCTGTTGTATATTTCAATGGTATAATTGGTTAGTCCTTGTCCAACTACATTAAAAAAGTCATTAATTCCATCACCATCGGGTGAAAATGCAGTTGGCGCATAAAGTGCATATGGTTTTTCTACAGAAATGGTATTTGATTTACTCTCTAATGAATCATTACTCACAGCAATAATCCTATAGGAATCCACATTAGCATCATATAAGGGATCGCCAATAGATTGACAGTACGTTTTAGACACAAAAAAAGACAGTATCAGAATAAATAATATATGTGTCGAATTTTTTCTCAAATACATTTTATTGGTCAATAATGATTTCATTGGTAGTTGAGTTAGTTACACTAATTGTTTCCCAAATGTTATTTTCATTTAATTTTTGAACTTTATATTCTTTTGAACCATTTAACCATTCTTGATAAAAGTTCCAATTTAATTTAGTTTCATAATCATTAATTCTCTGATACTTTAAAAGAACTGAACTCCCATAATTTGAATTACTTGAATTAACCTGACAACAATTTCTAGAAACAATTATGTATTCATATTCGCTATTAAATACATCTACATTATCATCTATATAAAATTGAGCAGAAGAATCTACAGTTGCTATGTATTGAAAAGGTTCACCATTTTCGGATCTTAAAACTTGACTTTGTAAAAGAGGGTTAAGTGTTTGAGTTACACTGTTCCATTCCGTATATATTTTACTGTTTTCTATTACAGTTGATCTTATGATACTTGCTTGGGCTAGGGCCGTGGTGTCGTATACAGGGACTGAATCCAAAATAATGGAGTCAGTGCGGCATCCAAATAAATTAACTGCACTGGTAGATATCGTGTAAAATCCTGTATCTAAAAGGAAAAAGGGTTCATTAAAATTAGGGTAATACAAGCTGTCATTAACAAACCAAGCATAATCTTCATTTGCGAGATTAGCAGATTGGTTAGATATGTCAATTTGATAACCAATACAGGGTAAGGTTTGTGTTACGGTAACGTCAATTTCAGGTTCAGGTAGTAACGTAATGGATGCTGTATCTGAATCAGGGCAATTACCTGTAATGGTGTAATATACTTCATAGGTTCCGTCATTCACATTAGAAATTAAAAATAATCCGTTCTGAAAATGAGTGTTCTGTAAACCTGACCAATTTCCGATATTTGTATTGGAAGTAATTTGAACACTGTCTGTTCCTTCACAATAATTTGGAATGACGTTAATTGATGCTTCAATAAATTCAAAGATATCTAGATTCAAGGTGTCACTATCTGGACATGTGCCGGATATGGAATATGTATAATTATAATTTCCATTTCCTAAAGCGTTCACATCTATGGTCCCTGTACTTGTATTTATTTGCATACCACTCCAAACGCCTCCCGGGTCAGTACTTGAAAGGGTAACTGTGTCTACATTATCGCATATTGTTCCTGGATGTGTAATACTTGCGTCATTTTGGTAAAGGATATCTATGGAATATGCAGCGGTATCTTGACAATTTAAATTAGATAATATATAGTTGTATGTGTAAAATCCGGTGTCTAAAACAGCCATAATTGCACCTGTAACAGAGTCTGCACTAACACCTTGCCATGTACCACCGCTATTGAGGGCAATAGGTTGTAAAATGGAACTACCGTAGCAATAAACAGTATCATTAGTTACAATAGTTGCATCTGGAGGATTATCTATTATTAGGTATAAGCTGTCAGAGCTGTTGCAAATGCTGTCATGTGTAACATGAATTAAGGTGGAATCCACATTCAGTAAAGAGGGGTCAAATATGCCCTGATTAGTAACTCCGTTGCCTATCCAATTTAAAGTCCCGAGTTGACTCATGTTTAAACTTTGCAATGTAATCAACCCCTCATTGGTACATATTACACCAGGGTTAATAATACTAACATCAGGAATTTGATGTCCTATTACTCCAATTTCAACGGAGTCTACACATCCACCCGCAGTATTTTCAGCTACATATTTAATATTGTTTTGCCCAATTTGATTAATGGTAATAGATGGAGAACTAGTGGAATAACTCTGTAATCCGTAAGTCCACAAATGAGCATCAGCTTGTGTAGTGGTGTTATTTGGCGTAATCACTTCGTTTAGGCAGAAATCACTATCACTTAGCATGATGTTTATGGAAGGAGTAGGGTAAACTTGGATGGTATCCGTTAAAGTAAGGAAAGATTGACAGCCAGCAGCATCTTCACCCACTAACGTGATCAAATAATTTCCAATGTTATTGTATGTATGAGTTGCAGATGAGGATTGGACGATTGTGCCGTCACCAAAATCAAAACTGTAATTTACTGTAAACATGGAACTATCAAAAACTTGAACCGTAAGGCTGTCACAACCGGTTATCAAATCAACAGAGAAGTTTAATTGTGGGCCAGGAACATATAAGGAATCAGGATAATTTAATGTGTCTGAACATCCAATGTTATTCGATGCAATTAGACTTACAAAATAGGTTCCAGCATTGGCATATATGTGTGATGGTTCTGTAACAATGGAAGATGTATTATCTCCAAAATTCCAGTAATAATTTGTAGCATTTTGTGAATTATTGGTGAATGCTGTTACTATTGGTGGACAACTTGATGGAGGGGTGTAGCTAAAATCTGCAGTTACCAATTGAATTTCAATGTAATTAGACTTTATAACAGTGTCATTACATCCCTGTCCATCAGAGACAATGAGACTTACTTCATATACTCCAGGACTTGAATACGAATGATTTACAATTGAATCGGTTGATGATGTTCCATCACCCAAATCCCACAGCCAATTATTAACTACATTGTCAAGACCAGTAAATGTAATAGTTGAATGAACACAACTCAGAGTGTCACTAGCTATAAACTCTGCATTTAATTGGTTAATTATGGTTGATTTCACAGAGTCCATACACCCGTTGATATCGGTAATAACCAAATTGACACTATCCGAAGGGAATTGTAAAAATTGATGCGAAGGATTTTGTAAAAATGAAGAATTCCCATCTCCAAAAGACCAATTCCATGAAACGGGGTTTACGGATGTGTCTTGAAAATTCACATCAATTGGTAAACACCCATTCAGCTGATCTAGGCTAAATCCGGCATTTGCTTTATTTACCGTTATTGTGTCTGTAGTTATTTGATTAGTACATCCTCTATCTGTGATGGATAGAGATATCTGTCTTTCACCAGGATTATCAAATTGGAGCCATACACTATCTCCAGAATTAAGTAGTGAAGCACCAGACCAATTATAACTGCTATATGAATTGTTAGTTGCTACAAAGAGTAAACTGTCCATATGGCAAATGGGAGACAAATTCAGTGGGCTAAAAGTTGCATTTGGTTGATAAACTTCAATAGTGTCTAAAGCTATTTGTCTAAGACACCCATTATCATTGAGATTTAATGTGATTTCAAAAAGACCATTTTGACTGTAGGTGTGTGTAAACGCAGTATCATTATTCACAATTGTCCCATCACCTAAATCCCAAGTATGTATTGGATCGCCAATCACGCTACATTCAATATTGATACTGTTACCCCTACATACAAAAGTATCCTGTTCTATTAAGGCCAAAGGCTGATATAAAAATAGATTTCGTTGTGTTTCAGCAAAACACCCGTACTGATCTGTAATTTTCAATCTTAATGGTTTAACAGAGTCATCTAATGCAAGAGTAATTACATCAGATGATTGAGTGGAAATTAGAGAGGAATCTAACATCCATTCCCAATTAATTGATTGAGGATTTGTATTGCTGAATTGAAATTCTTTTTGATTACACTGATTAATTTCATTCAAATTGATATTAGCTTCAAAAATATATTGATCAATAAATGCATTAATGACTAACGAATCCACATCTCCATTTGAATATGTGGCATAATGTGTCAGATCAAAAGTTCCAGCTAATGCATAAAAATGAAATGGATTTTCTTCATTTGATGTGTTTCCATCCCCAAAATCCCAAAAATAGCTTACTGCGTTTGAAAAAGGAGAATTCAAATTGATTGATGTAGGTCCACAATTTTGACTTAGCGGGTTTCCCGTATTTGGGTCAGTTAATGGAGTACCACCATTTAAAAGTGATGTATCGGGTTCTGGAACTACAATTTCAATAATATTCGTATCAACTGGCATTTGATTGGTGTCACATTGAAATATGACAGGGATAGATTGATTAATTACACACCCAATTTCAGATTCAGCTTGATAATTAATCATGTAGGATTGTGATGTATTGTATGTATGAGAAATATCTGGTGTAGTGATATTGGCCCCGTCACCCATAATCCAAAGGTGATTAACTACACCAACTGAATTGTTGTTAATTATCACGCTTCCCACATCACAAGCCGTATTTATGTTTACATTTAAGTCTATATCTACATCATCTACAGTTATATAAGCGTAGTTTACTAAATTATACATACAACCATTAGGTGCGTCTGTATTTAACTTAACAACATAAGTTCCAGGTTGACTGTAAGTATGCGTAGGAGTAGGTCCACTTCCGTAGGTTCCATCTCCAAAGTCCCAATTCCAATAGGACATACCAATATTACTTGCATTTGGGCTAAAATCATATGGTGAGCAGGTAACAATGGTATCGGATTCTGGTAAAGTAACATCCTCACCAAGCGTATTGATGTATAATTCTTTGGTGACTGTATCCACACAACTATTACTATCTTGAGCAGCCATCCTTACCGTGAAAGAACCTATAGAATCGTATATATGAATCGGATTTGGATCACTAGAATAAGTACTATCTCCAAAATCCCAGTAAAACTGAATGGACGTAGGGGCACTGTTAGTAAAAGTCACTTCCATAGGGGCACAACCATTAACTTCTGAAGCAGAAAAATCGATATTGCTCATTCCTGCTTGTATCGTATCCAAATTAAACATTGCTTCACAACCATTATTATCAGTTATAGTAAGAGATGGAAAGTAGGTTCCATTATTTGTGTATGTATATGAAGGATTTAAATTCGAAGAATTAGCATTGTTCTCACCAAAATCTAAATTAATTGTATTAGAAACAGAAGTTGAAATGTTAAACTGAACTTGTAGGGGAGGACAGCCCACATTATTTGATACAATTGCAGTTCCTGAAGGAGGACTATTTATGTTAATATTATTTAATGTATTTGCTTGCTGGATACATCCATTATTATCTGTTATTGTTACACCAACAGCGTAATTTCCTGATGATGTATAATTATTAGTACCAGTTGGAAATGATATGCTATTATTTCCATCTCCATAATTCCAAAGCACTTGTTGAATACCTAAATTGGGATGTAAATTGAAATTAACTTCTAACGGAGGACATCCTACATTGGTATCTGCACTGACAGTATAATTTTGAACACTCACAATTTGAATGGTGTCAAATGCAATTGAATCTACACAACCATCTGTAGTGGTGGCTATTAATGTTTGTGGAAATACTCCTGTGCTATTAAATTGGTATGAAAAGTTTCCTTGGGCAGTATTTGAAAAATTACCATCACCTGTATTCCAGTTCCAATTTGATAATGTAGAATTATTACTTGTAGCTGAAAAATTAATAACTGCATTGCTATCGCATAACAGGTTAGTGTCAACTGTAGCAGATAATTGGGGATTTGCAAACACATCAATTGGTCCTAAAGTAGTATCATGGCTACATCCTGAGGAGTTTGTGGCAACAAGTGTTATGTTAAATGAACCTGTTAGGCTGTATTGATGATTTGGATTTGGAGATGTATTCGTATTCCCATCATTGAAATCCCAAGTGTAGCTATTGGCACCAATACTTGTATTATTGAAAGAAAAAAAATTGTCATTAAGGCAATTTGAAGCTGTTGAAATAGAAAAGGAAGCGGTTGGTAGATCTAATACCTGAATGTAATTAACCGAAATAATTGAATCTAAATCTGTAGCATTTTGAGCAATAAGTTTAACAGTGTAATACCCTGGATTTGTGTAAGTTGTTGATGGATTAGTTAAGGTAGATTGGATGCCATTTCCAAAATCCCACAAATAAGTAGTAGCATTTTGAGAAGTATTCGTGAAATTTACAACTAATGGAGAGCATCCATTTTGAACGTTAGAATTAAAGGCAGGAACGACTTGTGTAAGTGATGTATTAACAAAAAAGGAAATGAATACCAAAAATGTCCAAAATCGAAGCATTTTTCAAAAATACAACAAGAAAATCAATTAATAAATGCCAAAACTTTTCATTTTTTTATTAATTACTCTACTGTATTGTTGGTTTCGATCAAACCAAATCCCCTTTCTACTATCATAAGTTAAATAGGCCACAGGTAAATCAAGAATATCTTCGTCTTCTTCTTTTATATTCCAGAGCTCTTTTTCAACTAAGTTGATGGTTAAATCAAAAGTTGGGATTTTTTTGATGGATTTAGGCACATTGGTGTTGAATGCAATTCTTTTCGTGTAGTGATCTTCATCTAAGCATTCAAATTCTATTAGAATTTTGTGATTTAATTCTAAGCTCAAATTATATTTTCCGTTTTTAGAAACAACAGTATCTACAATTCCATCATGATGAATAATTCGAACACTTACATTTTTTACCTTTCCCATTGAGTGTAGCACCTTTCCTTTTACATGTAATCTTTTTTCCAAATCGTCTTGTGAATAATTAGGGTTTCCTAAAAACAAAGCTGTTAATAAAACTAGGACAATACGAACTTTCATAAAAAATGAGGTTGAAAATATAATTTTATAAAACTAAAATTTTTTTTAAATATAATTGTATAGCCTTTACTTTTTGATTTTAATATCTTCGGTATAGAATGGAGAAACAAAAGACACCACTTTTTATTTCATTAATTCCCGTACTAGTATTAATCACCTTATTAAGCATAAATGTTTGGTTATTTGGTGATAATACAACATCGGGTTCTAACCAGTTAAGTCTCCTTATTGCTGGTGCCGTAGCTGCCATAATAGGTGGTTTTTATGGAGTTTCTTGGAAATCTATGTTAGAGGGAGCGGTTAAAAGTATTTCCTCTGCAATGGGTGCTTTAATAATCTTATTATTAATAGGTTCATTGGCTGGTACTTGGATGTTGAGTGGTATTGTGCCCTCCATGATATATTATGGATTAGAAATTTTAAATCCAACTATTTTTCTTTTTGCAACTTGTGTGGTTTGTGCTGTAGTTTCTTTGGCAACAGGTAGTAGTTGGTCCACGATTGCAACCATTGGAATTGCAATGCTTGGTATTGGGGGTGCTCTTGGTTTAAGTCAAGGGTTGATTGGAGGGGCTATCATTTCTGGAGCATATTTTGGTGATAAAATGTCACCTCTATCCGATACTACAAATTTAGCACCAGCCATGGCTGGAACAGATCTGATATCACATATTAAATATATGATGTATACTACAATTCCTTCAATGACAATAACATTAATCATTTTTTTAGTAATAGGTCTTAATATAAATGAGGGTGATGTAGGTTTTGATCAAGTATCCGTTATGCAAAATGCACTTTCTTCCACTTATAATATCAGTTTATGGTCTCTTTTAATACCGGTTTTAGTAATTGTACTCATCATTAAAAAGGTACCTGCTATACCAGCTTTGTTTATTGGTACAATAGCTGGTGGTTTATATGCTGTTTTTTTTCAAGCGGATTTGATCCTTATTTTAAATGAATACGAAATAGGTAATTATTTATCCTACATTAAAAATGCTTATATATCTGTGATGAATGCGATGACAGTAGACGTTGAAATTAGCACGGGTAGTTCTAGTGTGGATAGTTTGGTTTCTACTGGAGGAATGTCTGGAATGTTGAATACCATTTGGCTTATTGTCTGTGCAATGAGCTTTGGTGGAATTATGGAAGTGACCGGTTTTCTACGTACGATTACTTCCTCCTTACTACATTTTGTTAAATCTAGTAAATCATTAGTATTAACCACTTCTAGTACTTGCATGTTTTTGAACATAACAGCATCCGATCAGTATTTAGCCATTGTTGTGCCGGGTAGAATGTTTGCTGATTCTTATGAAAAGTATGGATTACATCCAAAAAACCTGAGTAGGACGTTAGAGGATACTGCAACTGTTACTTCTCCTTTAGTGCCATGGAATACATGTGGAGCTACTCACGCAGGAGTGCTAGGAATTTCAACTTTGGTATACTTACCTTATTGTTTTTTTAATTTAATAAGTCCAATAATGACGTTAACTTTTACCTATTTAAGCATCAAAATAGCCAAATCAGACTCTGCTCATAAATTGGGAGATTAATTGATGAAAGTGATGTACTCCTTTTTCCATTTTAGGCGAAAATCTTCCATGTTTGTAAAATCTGGATGACACCCCTTTTTGCACATTTTCTACAATATCTTCGTCTTCTCTTTCCACTTTGTCTAAAATGGATCCTGCTCCAAATTCTAATTTAGAACTATCCCAAACATAAGTCCTAAATTCAACTTTTGTTAATTTAGGATTTATTGGTTTTACCACATTGAGTGATAGTCCCCATGGATAGAAATTAAACATCATGTTAGGAAAAACCCAAAAATAATATGCTGCTATATTTTTACCATAGTCTATAGAATCATTTGGTAAGTCAAATGAATGTTCCCCACCGCTAGCTATCCCAATTTGTAAATTGCAATAAGGATAAATTTCGCTCTTATATTTAGAGTAATCTAAGGTCTTAGCAAGGTCTTTGTGAATGAAGGGTATGTGAAATCCTTCCAGGTAATTATCACAATAAAGGGCCCAATTAGCCTTCACTAAATAATCTCTGGATGCAGTTGGGTCAAAAATAAAATCTTGTATAGGCATCCATCCAACTCGTTCTAAGATTGGAGAAAAAAATTGATCGAATTCAATGTCACTTTCTAAGGTTCCAAAAATAAACTGTTGCCATTTTTTGGTTTTAATTTGAGTAAGGTTATCCGATTTGGATGGGAAATTTTTCATGTTGTTTGATTCTGGCATAGAAATAAATTTTCCTGTACAGTCAAATCTTCTACCGTGATATTTACACGTAATTTGTTTATTGAGTTGACAACTATTTTCAATTAATAAATTACCTCTGTGTGTGCATACGTTTGAAAAACAATTTATGTTGTTTTGATTGTTTATAAGAACAAGAGGTTCTTCTATAAATCCGTCTATAAATTGAATAGGCAAGGCACTTCCATTTAATTTAAGTTTATTGTCATCTGATAAAATTTGCCACGACCTAGCAAAAATTTTTTCTTTGGAAATTTGAAACATATCATTTGAAGTGTAAAAATCAGATTGGATAGTTCTTGCGATTTCTATATTTTCATTTATTGTTTCCATGAACTTTATTTTACTAATTCCGTTTTTTATTAAAGCTGTGTTAGCTTCGGCACAGTTCCATATTTTAGAAACCTTTTGTTTATAAAAAGTTTAAATAAATATAATTTATGGCATCAAAAAAACCTAATGTTTTGTTTAAATTAGAAGCATGAAAAAATTATATTTCTCTTTAAGCTTGTTTTTATGTTGGAACATAACAACTGCTCAATATCTCTCAAAAGATTTTAATGATTTGAGTCTAACTTCAGGTGGCTGGACTACTCAAATTATTATAGACACTACTAATTGGTTCGTTGATTCTTTCGGAGGAGATGATTTTGCAAAATGTACTAATTATAATAGTGGAAATGTTCCTGCAAATACTTGGTTAATATCGCCAGGAGTCGATCTTTCATCCTCAACTCAACCTATTTTAAATTTCCAAACCATCATGAAATGGCCAGGTGCTCCACTTGTGCTATACATATCAACCGATTATGATGGTACAAGTAATCCTACACAACAAGGTACATGGACCGACATTACTTCTCAGGCATTATGGGACGTGGACAATACTACCTGGGGAAGTTGGACAAACTCTGGTGATGTAGATTTGTCAGCTCACAAATCTTCTTCAACATACATCGCCTACGAGTATTTTGGTTCTTCAAGTTCAGGGAGTACATGGGAAATTGATAATATTACTATAAATGAGGGTTCAACACCTCCACCAACAATTGATACGGTTAGTGTTTACGATATTCAATATACTACGGATCCAAACGGGAACTCTAGTTATGTTTCTCAACAAATCATAACAGGTGGAATTGTTACTGCCGTTCGGTCTGACAGTACCTTTTTTATAAGTTCAGGAAGTGGTGCTTGGAGTGGTGTTTATGTCTACACTAAAAATTATGTTGTGAATATTGGTGACTCCGTTATACTTGATGGGGAAGTGGATGAGTATTTTGATTTGACAGAGCTAGTAAACGTAACCAATGTCCAAGTTATTTCAACAGGAAACAGCTACAACGTAAATAACTGTACTACAGCAGCAGCAAATTCGGAAGACTTTGAGGGATGTATGGTGCAAGTCACGAATGCAACTTGTGTGAATGATACTGCAGGGTTTGGAGAATGGATTATTAATGACGGTACGGGTGATTTAACGGTAGATGACCTTCTTTTTTCATACACACCCATTATAAATTACTTTTATGATGTGACTGGGCCTATGACATACAATTATGGAGCATACAAACTCCTCCCTAGAGATGCTGCTGATATTAATCAGTTTGTTGGTTTAATCGAGAATAGAAATACTTTCTTGGATATTTATCCAAATCCAACAAGTGATTTTATACAAATAGTTTCTCCAAAAACTACTAATGCTTCTATATTTAATATGAAAGGTTTATTAGTTAAAAATTTTAGCCTGAATAGCGGAATAAATACTATTAATTTAGGTCAACTAAGTTCTGGAAATTATATGCTTTATTCTGAAGGAAACTCATATTCTATTATAGTTGAATAGACTACTATTACTAATAGTTGTTCTTTTAGCTCTTGATTCACCAATCTACGCACAAGCTGCAGGTAGTTGTTCCATTGTAGGTTATGTAATTGATGCCCTAAGCGGTGAGTCTTTAGTTGGGACTAGCGTCTTAATAGAAGATCAAAGAAAGGGTGTAATTACAAACGTTTCAGGTGAATTTAAAATTGATTATTTACCCGTAGGGAAAACAACTATTAATGTAAGTTATATTGGTTACGAATCACTCTCAAAGGATTTTAACCTTATAAATGGACGGAATAATTTAGGGGTTATTGAACTTCAACCTATTTCTCTTGGTTTGAATGAGGTAGAAGTAATTGCAGACATTGCTAAAGAAAGAATGACTCCCGTAGCTGCTACAACCATATCAGCAACGTATATTGAGCAAAATCTAGGCAATCAAGAATTTCCTGAAATTTTAAGAAATACTCCTTCCGTTTATGTAACGAAAGAGGGTGGGGGATTTGGTGATTCAAGAATTAATGTGAGAGGGTTTGAGCAGAATAATATTGCGGTCATGATAAATGGTGTTCCAGTGAATGATATGGAAACAGGTTGGGTTTATTGGTCTAATTGGTCAGGATTAGCAGATGTAACGAATAAAATGCAAGTACAAAGGGGATTAGGTGCCTCAAAATTGGCTATTCCGGCTGTAGGTGGAACCATTAATATTTTAACAAATGCAGCTGAATTTAAAAAGGGAGGTAATGTAAGTACCTCAATAGGGAATGACGGATATACAAAATACAGTACTTCTTTATCATCTGGCTTACTTGACAATGGTCTTGCTGCCACCATGCAATTGACTCATACTAGAGGAAACGGGTACATTGATGGAACTGACTTTAAAGCGTATTCTTATTTTATTTCAGCCAATTATAACATAAGTCAAAAACAACGAATTTCTGCAACCATAACTGGTGCACCTCAGATGCATAATAGAAGATCAATTCATAATAACTATGATAATGTTTTTTTATCTACGTTCAGATGCCCTGTAAATGATTCAATAGATAATCTATCTAGAGGAATAAAGTTTAATCCTGGTTGGGGGTATCTAGATGGAAAAGTGTTTTCTTGGAGGAAAAACTTCTATCATAAACCCAAGGCTTTTATTAATCACTATTTGAATTTTTCATCGTATACAAAACTTAAAACGGCTTTTTATGTATCTACCGGTAATGGTGGTGGTACATCTGCGAGAGGTAGGGGCCTTCAAAATGACAATGTTGATAACTGGTCTGGCTATGATTCTTTCCATGGTTTTGGAATTGGTGTTCATGATAGTTCAGGACAAGTTATGTTTGACAGTATAATTGCATACAATGATGGAGATTATGTAGCTGCATTTGGTGGATATAATAATGAGCCAGATACCGTAAGAGATGATTTACAAGGGGGTCAAACAGGAGACGGATGGATAAGAACAGCAAGTGTAAATAAACACATTTGGTATGGTGTTATTTCTACATTAGAGCATAACATCAATGAAAATCTAAGTTTTGTGGGTGGTATTGACATGAGATATTATGTGGGTGAACATTTCAGGAAAGTTGAAAACCTTTTAGGAAATACCACTTATCTTTCTTCTTTTGATATGAATAATTCATCCAATTTTATAGACTATGAATCAGGCTCATCATTTGGAAGTTTTTCGGAGAATTCTTATTTAAATAATAACAACTTACTCTACCATAATGATGGCATTGTA
>JAYYEV010000016.1:0-9158 GCA_036159515.1 Bacteroidota bacterium
TAACGGGACTAAGTCAGGTTTTACATCTGAGGTGAAGTACTACGATAGTTTGATGAAAAATCAAGGTTTTTTGCCTTTAATTTATAGTGCTGATGCAGAACCTACGCTTGTTAATAGAAAAATACAAGGAACTAGAACAGTTCCAAAAACCAATACCATTAAGCACCTAGACAGTGTTCGTTATTTCACTAAAATCATTTCGGAAGACTTAAATGAAATTGGCATTAATCAAAATTTTGCCCCCGTTATTGATGCCTCACCAAACAAAGTTGTCAGCAACAGGAGCTTTGGTTTAGATATGGATACCGTCATTAATTTTTCAAAGGCATTTATCAGTGTTACTCAAGATCATCAGGTTGCTGCTACTGCAAAGCACTTCCCTGGTCATGGGTTTGTAGTAGGGGATACGCATAAAAAATTAGTGTATATAGATGGGGAAATGAAAGAGGTTAAAAACTACACTCCCATGATTAGTCACGGAGTTGCATCCATCATGGTGGCCCACTTAGCGATTAAAAATAATCCAGAATTTGACACCCAAGACATGCCTTCAACCTGCTCAAGAAAGATTGTAACTGATTTACTAAAAGATTCACTTCAGTTCAAGGGACTTGTTATTACAGATGCCATGAATATGGGCGGAGTCGTAAACGTAGATCAATGCGGTTTGAAGGCTGCTCAAGCTGGGTGTGATCAACTGTTAATGCCGGTAGATGAGAAAAAAGTGCTATTTGACATATTAACTCAAATGCGAATAGACTACAAATTCGAAAGGGAGGTATATGAATCTGTGAAAAAAATAATTAGGCTTAAAATTTGCCTGGGAAAGATTTAATTGTAAGTCTTTTTATTCCACTGATATTCACTTGGATATATATTTTGGGAGAAACATATAAAGGTGGTAATAGAACATATTAAAATATAAGCATACATAAACCACGCCATTCTATGATATCCAAAATAACCCATATCAATTTCAGCACTATTGAGAATTAACCATGTGGGTGTTACCATTGCAATCAAAAAAGCCATAACTCCAACTGAAATTAGCATAGATTCTAAGCTCTTCAAAGGGATTGCAGTAAGTCTTTTAAACCAAGATAAATCGGTTCCCCATTGATGAATAAGAAGGTATTTGCCATTGCTCAGCGGTGCAAACAATAATGGGTCTTTATTTACATCCTCTAAATCAAATGAAGTGGCAGGGGCTAGTATGTGAAAATTCTTAATGCTAGTGTTGTTTTTTTTCTCTAACTCTTTAGTTTTAAAAATAGCTTCTTGGGGTATTTCGTTTTTGAAATACTTTGTAGGTAAAAATCGCAATCTATATTTAACAGCAATGGATTTGATGGCATCAATATCATACACATCCTTTTCATTATAGTTTACTAAATCTGGGTTGTACTCTGCAGAGGCACATTGGTTTAGATTTTTTTGAATGGATAACTCTATTTTTTGGTCATTTAAAAGTTGATCATTGACTAATTCAAGTAGTTGATTTTCTTGTTTGGATTGAACTAACTCAAGTTCTTTTTTGATATTAATATTACTTAACATATCTACTGCTTTTACATTAAAATTAATTAAAAATGAAGCCTATTTGTATTTGTTTAATATAAAGATGCTAAGAGTTAAAAAATTTAACATTAATTTACTATTCATGAAAAATCACTTCTTGAATTTCAATTCTTCTTTCTAGAGCGGCCTTCGGACTGTATATGGATTCTTTGGTGTTTTTCACATCATCGTTAGTCGATTGGTTTGCGTTAGATTCACCGAACGGAGCGGCATGAATAATTAATCTTTTTTGGTCTATAAATTCCTGAAATTTCCCATTGCCAGTTTGCTGAAAATAATTAATAAGACTACTAATTCTTCTTTTTGAAAGGTTTGAATTATAATTCGACTTAGCCAGTGGACTGGCGAATCCTTTAATGGTTATTTCTACCGTTTGATATTCCTGGAGTAATGAATTAAGTTGAGAAGTAAATCTGTTTAATTTTTCAAGGCCGTTATCTACATATTCACTGAAGAAATATTCAATTTGATCAATAGCCAATTTCTTATTCTCATTTGAGTTGCTAGCTGAAAATTCACGTATATATTGGGGCTTAAGAGAGATTTATTTTTGATATGTTTCAGGATAGGCAATAGCAACGACTGTATCTAAACTTTTCGGTGAGGGTTCATCATTATGAAAGTAAAGTGCTAAGGGAAGTGTAATACCAGTTTTGTATTTAAATATGTCTTTGGAACTCATGGAGGTATCTACAACTTCTTTTTTTACAATGGGTTTTCTTGTTTTGAATTCCCATAAATCAGGACAACAATGTTTTATGCTATCGTATTTACTGCCTTCTCTGTTTGATGAAAAGTACCCGTGTTTACCAAATTCATTTATCCAGAAATAAGTATCATTCCAAGAAGAATTAATGGGCTGTCCCAAATTAATAGAAGTTTCAAAAATAGAGTCACTCCAATGGCTAGAGAAAACATCAAACCCACCAAAGCCATTCTGCCAAGTAGTACTGTAAAAAAGTTGATTGGAGGGTTCGTGGAAGAATGGAGTAATGTCATGATCTGGACTATTCACATTTTTACCGGCATTATACACCTTTCCTATAGACATATCATTTAATATTTCTGCATACCAAATGTCTAGTTTTCCAAATCCCTTTTTGTCGCTGCAAAAAAACAAGTAATTAACTCCATTGATTTTAGAAAAATGAGGTTGAGTGATATTATGTGCTCCAATATTTATTTCACTATTGTATTCTGTTGGCTCACTCCATTTGTCTTTAATTTTTTTGGCATACATTATTTTGCAATGCCCAATGGTATCACACCTAGAAAATAAGAAATGTTGTTTGTTTCTAAAAAATGCACCATTGGCATTATGAAAAAGTGGATTATTAATAACAGGATCTAACTCCTGAATCTCATTTCCCCTATTTAGTTTATAAATTTTAGCGTATTTCTCTTCTTTTACCGCAGTAAAGTATAATTCTCCATCTTGTTCAAAACCAGCAAATTCTGCATTATTTCCATTCACACTTCCGTGAGCTTGAAAAACCTGAATGTCTTTTACGTCATTTTGATGTCTCATGGCATATATTGAAGAATTGATTTCTCTTGATGATTTTTTATAATAGTAGTTCTGTTTATCCGAATTAAAATGAGCTTTTGATTTTTTAAATTCCTTTATGGCCTTATCATACTCATGATCTAACTTATGTAGAATACCCATGTAGTAACTTGCCTCGGGAAATATTCTTCCAGATGGATCCTTTTGTACCACTTTTGTTAAGTAGTATTTTGCATACTTATAATCATGCAGTTTTAATAAGGTAAGTCCGTAGTAAAATTGTAATCTCAAAGTAGAAGAATCAATTTTAATGGCCTTTTTAAATAAGAGGTGAGCTTTTCCAAAATCATTCTTTTGGTAGGCATTAATACCTAAGTCCACCATAACATCTGTGTTTTGGCTCATGGTATTTTTTGGGATAAAACTGATCAAATAAATGAGTAGGTATGTTACAAATAGTCTGGACATATAAATATGGGAGATTCTATTTTCATTTTCTTTCTTAATACATAACATAAAGCAATTTCAAAACTCCCTCTATTATTGGAAGCTGGAACCAATTTTGAAAAATTATTGTCATAAGCTATACCCAATTTCCAAGCGTCAAAAATCACTCCACTTGATAAAAAAACAGCATCATTAGATCGATAATAAATACCTGACCAAATCGCTCTTTTTAAAAAACTTAACTCAGCAAGTGTATATTGAATTTCTGACCCAACTAATAATTCATGATGTGGTCCTTGTCGGGTAAATAAAATGGAATTGGATAAAGTGAAAAAATCATTAATCAAAAAACGGTGATTAATCCTACTAAACCACTTTAAATCTAAAGAAACTGGAGGTGTAGCCCCCATAAAGGTTTGGTTACTTTGGTTTAGATTAAAACAACTTACATCAAATTGAATGAAATGGTTTTGTAGTTGACATTGGTAGTTTATACCTAAATTTAAATTACCATAAATTCGATTGTAGATTTGAAATGATTCGTTAGTAGGTAGGTTGGGATCAAACTGTACTCCATTATATTGCGCGTCCATGGTAAGCGCATCAGACCGTATTCCTCTACTTGTTATTCCAGTTTGAAATCCAACCCTAAGTTGTTGAGTAGAATCTTGAATAAGATTAAATGCACTACTCAAATTCATTTGCAATGTATTAAATTGAGAATCCCCAGCTCTATCTTGATTTATCAGTATTCCGAGAGGAATCTTTTTATTTGTTTTAAAGTCAGACGATAATGAGTACGTACTGTAGGGAACGGTTACGGCGGCCCATTGGCTCCTATGAATAGAATTAGCTCTAAAATCTCCAATAAAATTTCCAGTCATAGCAGGATTTAGATTTAGAGGAGATAATGGATACATGGAAAAGTGAAGATCCTGGGACTTGTAGAAGTTGATCTTAGAACTCATTAAAATAATAAGACTTATTATGAATCGTTTTTTACTCATTTTAAAAGTGTCACATTTCCCTTTTTGAAATAACGTTGACCATCAAGGCAATCAAGCTCTAAATAATATACAAATACGCCAGGGTCACATGCTTTATTTTTGTAATACCCATCCCATCCGATGGATTGATCATTGGATTCAAATACCAAGTTTCCTAGTCTATCAAAAATTCGGAGTATAAAATTTGGTGCTGAAATATAGTTCCCTCTGACTCTAAAAATATCATTGTTTTGATCATTATTTGGACTAAAAGAATTGGGTATAAAAATATCCGGTGGTCCACAAGTAAGCTCAAAAACTTCAATTAATATAGAATCTGATTTGGTACAGCTATTACTATTTACATTTACGGTATACCAGGTTGAAATTACAGGGCTAGCTATGGGATTTTGAACTGATGGATTATCAAGTGTATTTCCTGGTTGCCACAGATATTGGTAGCCATTAGGTGTGACATTTAATTGTGAACTGCCACCTGCAGAAATAATAGGGAAACTGCAACTAGTGTTCAAATTTAAATAGGGAAGGGAATCAACGGAGATGTATATTGAATCCGTTAGTGTACAACCGGAAAAAGGATCATTGACGGTAACAAAAATGGTTCTGTTTTGGGTAAATTCAAACCAGACGGAATCATTTTGAAAATTGGAAATGGCTATACTGTCTGGACTAAATGTAAAATTTATAGAGTCAGGATGTTGAAAAGTTTCGGCTATTAATAGCATTGAATCTCCATAACACAAAATACTATCTCCAATAATATGAAGGGAGCCTATGGATACATTTACTAGGGTACTGTCAACAAAGCCGCAATTTCCGTTATTAACTTTTATAAAGTACCAAGTATCTTGGTTAGGAGATACACTTATGGAATTATTATTTGAATTATTAAGCGTGTCTAAGAACAAGGTAGAGGTAGACCATATTATTTGACTATTGGTGTCTAAATTACTTGCTGAAAGATTTATAATGTCATCGTAATCGCATAGTGTATATGAGTTGGGTATGGTAGCGGTTGGGTTGATAATATTAATGTGTTGAGTAGCGGTGTCAGTACAAATTCCATTACTTATGAGTAAAGAATATGTGGTTGAGGAAGTTGGACTGGCAAATGGATTAGAAACACTTGAATCGCTTAAGAATTGATGGGGTATCCATTGGTAGCTAAAAGAAGTGTCTGGATTGGGAATGATGCCGATTTGGATGGATTCTCCATAGCATAAATCTATATCACCAATATGATAGGAAGTGTCTCCAATTACTATGATTTGTTTTATTACCGTATCGCTGAAGTTACATGCCGCTGTATCGCTTATAATTAGTTGCACATTATAGGTACCAGCTTCTTGAAAGGTGTGAGAAGGATTTTCTAAGTTACTTGATGAACCATCTCCAAAATCCCAATCAAATACGCTGGTGTTGTTGAAAATACTGGTATTATTAAATTGGTGGATCTGAGGTTCACACCCAATTGGTGGTGTTTCAAAATCTGCAAGTACAAAAGGAAGATCAAATTCCATTTTAAATACGCCAAGGTTACATGAACTGTTATTGGAAGCAGAAACCACATTAGTAGGGTAGATGGGCAGGTCTGAGTTATTGCCGCAACCGGCACATACTGCTTGATATATTTTCCCTTTTCTATCAAAGCGAGATGTACCACCGTCTACATGCTCTGTAGAACTAGAACCTCCAAAATATGATCCGTAAACCAATCCAGAAGCATCATCTTCTAGAACCATGATATAAAAATCACTTCCATCTGTTGTACTTTGAAAAGCATCGGTAGAAATAGGCATGTTATTGGTAAAACCCGCATTGTTTGCATAGGTTGAATATTGATTTACCGTTCCTCCCCATCCTGCTAAATATATTTTGTTGCATAGGTCAACTAAAAAGGCAGTTGGAGATATG
Source organism: Bacteroidota bacterium (assembly GCA_036159515.1). Taxonomy (GTDB): domain Bacteria; phylum Bacteroidota; class Bacteroidia; order Flavobacteriales_D; family Parvicellaceae. The sequence goes on from JAYYEV010000016.1 coordinate 6,454, forward strand.
TTAATCCCATTTCCTGAACCAAAAACGGTGGAGTAGATTCTGTTACTTAAATTTGGAGAGAATTTACTTACAAATTGACCACTTCCTGGTACATTCCACATGGTGTTACTAATGAATGAAGAATCTTGCTTTTCCGTTTGGCCAAAAACATATTTATTTTGATTTCTATCTAAATCTACAAAGTATACCTGATCGTATTCGTTTGACCCATAATAAGTTGAGTATAGTAATAGATTTCCGTTATGTTTTATTTCTGACACAAATCCATCGCATCTTCCGCCTTGAAAATTGGGTTGAATTGCAGAAGCCGTTGTAGGAAATTGCAATGAATTAGTACCGCCGGAAACAGTTACATCCAGCGAATCATTTAGGGCAATAGAATAAACGGCATCAAACCTTTCTCCACCAATGTAGGTAGACCATACCAAGTTTTGTAATTTATTGTCTAGCTTAAATAGACATCCATCAAGATTACCTCCTCCAAAGTTGGTTTGAGAGGCATTATTAGAAGTTGGAAAATCAGTAGATTGAGTACAAGTTCCCACATAGATATTATTATTTTGATCAATTTCAATTTCTCCCCTAATTTCATCTGCATAATTATACCTTAATGTGTCATTCGAAGCACTTACTGAAGTTCTGTTTAATCCATCATTACCACTTCCCCCAATGAAGGTAGAACCTATTAAACTTGACCCATCAGCGCTAATTTTAGACACAAAAATATCAGATCCATTAATGTAATTAACTCCTAATCCGTTAGACATATCTAGGGGAGTTCCACCATTGAAACTGGTATCGTAACTGTTAGTAGTTGTAGGAAAGTCATAAGATGATGTAGTCCCAAATATGAACAATTCGTCCATATTATTAACGATTATACTGTGAGGTAATTCTTCACTACTACCTCCCAAGTAGGTAGAATATATCAAAAAAGAGCCAGTGGTATCAAATTTACTTAAGCCAATATCTACATCGCCACCCATAAAATTAATGTTGTAAGCTCCTAGAGTAGTAGGGTATTGACTTCCAAAAACACTACTTCCAGAATAAAGAAACCCATCTGAGTCAAACGTTGCTGTGTACCCAAAATTGTTAGAGAAAGATCCAGAAAACGTAGAGAAAATTAGGGTAGGGTCAATTATGAGCTCATGGTTTTTGTCATACCCAAAAGGAAATTCAAAAGATAGCGTATGCTTATCTAATTTATAATGGCATACAATTTCTTTTTTCTCTCCATTTATTAGTTGATAGGCATATGGTTTATCTTCAATTACATGATTCACTGAGGTGTATATATGAAGTCTTTCTTTTTTTATGGAAATGTCATCAATTCCATTATAAAACAATTTAATTTGAAATGGATCACCTCCAGGCTTTACAATGAGATCATACTTTAGGTGAATAAGTTTTGTATATAATTGAATGTCAATTTTAGGATATACATTTTTATACGTCAATTGGTGATGTCCTCTTAAATTTGATTTCCAGGTATTTTTATTTCCTTTGAAATAATTGAATGTATGTTTTGTGGGCTGATTTTTTATTACAGTCGAAAAATCACTGTTCTGAAATTCAACACTGTAAGCATGTTTTTTTAATTTTTTATTTTTTGATAAATGCAGGTTGTTGTAGTGGTTTTCATAAAAATCGGATAGTTTTTTTTCATCATAAAAATCATAGACCAATCCATTTTTCGTTGTATAAAGATGTCCGTTTTTTAACTCTGTTTTGAATAAAACATCATGATGCCATTGTCCTTTATTTTCAATAAAAATGAAACCACTTTGTTGGCTTGATAATATGAAGTGACAAAATAAAAGGACTAATGAAAAAACAATTCTCATATTCAAATTTAACGAATGAGATTTGAATTAACTTTTCCCCTTGAGAATATTTTTTTGATAGGCAGTTTGTACTACATCAACCAGGATTAAAATCACTAATATAAAGTAGAAAGTGGTTTTATTCATTGAGGTAATAGCATGACCGAAAATTTTAAGATGTGCTTGGTGTCCACCATCAGAAATTAGCATGATCCCAACTAAGAAAAGTATAAATAATCCTAGGACTTCGTACATCCTGTTTTTTTGTAAAAATTCAGCCACTTTATTGGAAGCTACAATCATCAATATTCCACCCGTTATGATAGCAATTGCAATAATCCAATTGTTTTCCGTAAGTGCCATAGCACTTAAAATAGAATCAAAAGAAAAAACTAAATTCATGAACACAATCATAAAAATAGCCTTATTTGTACTTACTTTTTGGGTTGAGGTTTCTGTATATTCAAACGTAATCATGTGCCAAATTTCTTTAATCGAAGTGTAAAGAATAAATATTCCACCTAATAAAATGATTAAACTTTCTAAGTTCATTTGTGCTGAAACATAAGAATTTGAAAAATTTAAAAAGGGTTCTTCAAATGAGGCAATGAGATTAATGAGAATAAATAAAAGAAGTAATCTCAAAATGATGGCAATTCCAATCCCAATTTTTCTGACCCTAACTTGTTGATCAGCTGGGGCTTTTTTGGATTCTAAAGCAATGTACAACAAGTTGTCAAACCCTAAAACTGCTTGCAGCGCAATAAGCATGATTAGTGTTCCGGCTAAGGAGAGTATGGTTTCAAATTCCATTATTATTCGTCTTTAAAACGAAGATAATCATAAAAATAAATTATTTTATTTTGTTTTCAAGCTGCT
>JAYYEV010000017.1:0-26297 GCA_036159515.1 Bacteroidota bacterium
AAGGGTTTTATGAAATGAAATTACTTTTTGCTGATGGATATCAATATCTTGGTCGTTAATTTTCAAATTAATCCCAATCCAATTACATGAATTTAAAACTTTTGCAAAGTATTCTGGATATCCATTTTTCCACCATCCCACTTTGGTTTTATCAGGATAGTATATGCCTCCTAAGTAACTACCTTGTAGGGTAGGGCCTGAAAAGTGTTCTTCAAAATTGGCTCTTTGACCAAACGAACCATTACCTATACTAAAAATACTTTCAGCTTGAAGTTGCTTGGACGGTTCATATTGATTTTGAACAATCTTCCATTCATCGATTTCAAATAGATTTTTCATAAGAACTTAAATCAAATTCGCCCATATTTTTAATAAAATAGTTACAGCTATCTTTTATTTCTGAATTACCTACACCAATAACGCGAAACCCCCCTTTTTTCGCAGCAATTACTCCACTTTCTGCATCCTCAAATACCAGGCATTCGCTTACAGGCAGTCCTAAGCCAATAGATGCGTTAATGAAAACCTCTGGGTCAGGTTTAGGTTTTTCAACCATATTACCATCAATAATACACGTAAAGAAATGATCAATTTTAGTTCTTTTTAAAATGAAATGGGCATTTCTGCTAGAGGAACCCACAGCAAGAAAATAATTTTTTTTATGTTTTTCTTTGATGAATTCTAAGACTCCTGGTAATAGGTTATTTTGATTGATTCCTTCTATGGATTTTAGGTAAATCTCATTTTTATAATCTAAGATGGCTTTAAATTTAAAATGTGATAAGGACTTGTTACCAAGATCTAGTAAAGCTGTTAATGAATCAGCTCTGCTTAAGCCTTTGAGTTTTTCGTTTTCTTTTTCTGTAAAAGGAATATGGAGTTCTTTGGCTATGGATTCCCATGCCTTATAGTGATTGTTTTCTGTAGAAACTAAAACACCATCTAAATCAAAAATGAGCCCCTTAATCATTTACGTATGAAATTACATTTTTTTCAGTTATCAAAGTATTGGCCAATGCGGCTATGATTAAGCAAATTCCAGCCAAAGTCATAGCATTAATAGAAGCATCGCCCAAAAGGTTTGATAAAAAATTTGCACCTCCTAAAGCGGCAACAATTTGAGGAAAAACGATAAACATATTGAAGAGACCCATATAAAGTCCCATTTTGTTTTCATTTATGGAGCTAGATAACATGGCGTAGGGCATAGAAAGAATGCTGCCCCAAGAAATACCTATTAACATAAAGGATAAAATAAGCCATTTAGGGTTGTCAATGTATCTCATCAATAGAAAACCTATACCTCCTAACAATAATGACATCATATGTGTTGTTTTTCGATTTATACGTCTTTTTGAAGTATACAACGTAAGTAATAGCGCAAAAGCCATAGAAGATAACCCATAGCTTCCCATGTAAGAACCCACTAAATCTGCAGCATCTTGATATTTTTTATTATCTAATTCGAATTGGTAAGCTTCATCTTCAATTTGCATATCGTATTCTTCCATAATTGGAGATGGTGCCTTAAAAACATGTTCGGTAAGGGCAGGAGTAGCCAAACTCCACATCACAAAAAAAGCAAACCAGCTAAAAAATTGAATTATTCCCAGTTTCTTCATGGTGGAGGGCATGTCTAAAATACTTGTGAATATGTCTTTTACAAATGAATTTTGTTTGTTTTCTTGGTTGGACTCATCAGGTGGATACTCTGATGTGGTGAAAATGGTATAAAGAATGCTGGCTATAAATACAAAGGCGCCAATGGCAAAAGCTATTTTAACAGATGGTGGAACAACACCTGGTCCAGCTTCATTAGAAACACCCAGTTTAGTTACAAGCCATGGAAGATTACTCGCAATCCAAGTACCAATGCCAATGATAAGTGTCTGTACTACAAATCCATAAGAACGTTGCTCATCATTTAGTTTATCGGCAACTAATGCCCTAAAGGGTTCCATACTTATGTTTATAGAAGCATCTAAGACCCATAAAAATCCTGCAGCAACCCATAAATAGGGTGAATAAGGCACAAAAAACAAAGCTAATGAGCTTAAAATGGCTCCAATTAAAAAATAAGGTCTTCTTCTGCCCAATTTAGGATGCCAAGTTCGATCACTTAAATAACCAATTATGGGCTGAACAAGTAAACCTGTTAATGGTGCTGCAATCCAAAGCATAGGAATGGCTTCTTTTTCAGCACCTAGAGTTTGAAAAATTCTGGACATAAACCCACCTTGTAAGGCAAAGCCAAATTGGATTCCTAAAAATCCAAAACTCATGTTCCAAATTTGCCAAAAAGATAATTTTGGTTTTTGATTCATTAAACCTAATCTATGTAAATTTTACCATTGTTAGCAGGGATAATTATGGTTTTTGGAATAATTTCTCCTTCCAAGTAATCCATACTATAACCACTTATGCCTAAATCTTTATAGTTTTCTATAACCAAGCTATCTTCATCAAAATTCAGTAGTACGGTGACCTTTTCATTTTCATTTTTTCTTCTGTAAGCAAATAGATTTTCAAATTCAGAATCAATTTTTTCAAATACGGTGTTGGTATCGCCATTCCACATAGCTGAATTTTCAATTCTTAACTTGTATAACTTGGTAAAGTAATCTTGGTCGGAATATTCTCCCCATTCAATTGTATCTTTTTCAAAAAATCTTAATCTTTTATCAAGTCCGCTTTCTTGGCCATTATATATTAATGGCATTCCAGGCATAGTGAATGCTAAAAGGGTTTGTACATAAAATGATGCTCCATATCTCTCATAAGCGGTTCCATTCCAAGAATTTTCATCATGATTGGTGGTAAAATACATTCTTATATCATCACAAGTATATAAGCTATCTTCTACCATTAATAATGAGTCTAAGGAGCTAAGTGATTGATTTCCTTTTGCAATTTCGTTTGAAACATGCATGTAACTCCAATTATACGTCATGTCAAACCCTGCGTCATGTAGGTTCTTTCCTTCCGCTTCAGCTAGCATAAATACATCTTTTAACTGTTTTAGTGTATCAATGGCACTTTTCCAATAGTCATCTGGCACCCATGAAGCTACATCGCATCTATATCCGTCAATGTTAAACTCGTCAACCCAATACAGTAAAGCTTCTGTCATGGCATTTCTTAATTCATTATTTTCATAGTTTAAATCAGCTACATCCCACCAATCTGTTCCCAAAGGAGGCTGAAGATTGTTATTAGAATCTAGTGTATACCAATCTTTATGATTCGTTGCCCACGCATTGTCAAATGCTGTATGATTAGCTACCCAATCAATGATGATTTTCATATCTAAGTTATGTATACTATCGACTAGTATTTTGAAATCTTCTTTATTTCCAAATTCTGGATTTATCTCTTTATAGTCTTTAATGGAATAATAACTTCCTAAACTTCCTTTTCTATTTAATTCTCCTATTGGGTGGATTGGCATTAACCATATGATTTTTACCCCCATCGATTTCAATCTTTCCAAATGGGGCAGAATAGAGTTAAAATCTCCTTTTTCTGAAAATTGCCTCACGTTAAGTTCGTATATAGTAGCATTGTATTTCCAATGAGATGGCTCGTTTATTTTCATCTCATTGTTTACATCAGTACAACTAAACAGTGTACCAATAATTCCGAATAATAGCCATTTTTTCATGATTGAGTTTTGTTAAAAGTAAAAACTTTTTTCACTAAACGTCATTATGACGTTATAATTTTTGTAGATTTAACACAAAATGACTAAGTGTATTTTAAACAATAACTATATATTTGTCCTAAATGATAAGTGAAAAAAGCATAGCATCCATCGAAAGTTTTGATTTGGTCATATTTGGGGCTAATGGAGATTTAGCCTTTAGAAAAATTTTTCCTGCTCTTTATTTTAGATACGAAGAAGGTCAAATAAAGAAAAATAGTCGAATTGCAGCCATGTTAAGAAGACCAGAAGATAAAGATGTTTTCATGAAAACATTAAGATCAGAAGTCAAGAAAATCGATGGAGTTGATGTAGAAAAATGGGATGAATTACTTAGTTGTGTTGAAGTAGTTGATGCGAAATCATCTGACGGTAGATATAACTCTCTTGAAAAATGGTTCGATCATTCCAAAAATAAGGTAAGGGTTTACTATTTAGCTACACCATCTTCTGTTTTTGGAGATATAGCAAAATCATTAGACCAGTCAAATTTAATAACACATGATTCTAGAATTGTATTAGAAAAACCACTTGGAAAAGATGGAGATTCTTCAGCAGAGATTAATCAGAAAATATTACAGTATTTTTCAGAAGATCAAGTATATAGAATTGATCATTACTTGGGAAAAGAAACAGTACAGAATTTAATGGTATTACGTTTTGCTAATTATGTATTTGAAAGTACTTGGAATTCAAACCATGTGAAAAGCGTACAAATTACAGCTGCTGAAAAATTGGGAGTTGGAAGCAGAGGAGGTTATTATGATCAATATGGAGCATTATTAGACATGGTGCAAAACCATTTATTACAGCTACTTTGCTTAATCGCTATGGAGCCGCCCTCTATGTTAACGGCATCTCAGGTTAGAACGGAAAAGCTGAAAATTCTTCAATCTTTAAGAAAATTTGATAAGAACTCTATTCAGTCTGATACCGTAAGAGGACAGTATGCTAGAGGAAAGAAAAAAGGTAAAATGCTAGCTTCTTACCTTGAAGAAGTCGGTACATATGAATCTGATACAGAAACATTTGTGGCTTTAAAAACCTATATTGATAATTGGAGATGGAAAGGTGTTCCGTTTTATTTAAGAACGGGTAAAAGAATGTCAGATAAATTTTCTGAAATAGTCATTACATTCAAGGAAGTTCCTCATAACATTTTCCCAGAAAAAAAACCATTGATTTCAAATAAACTAATCATTCGATTACAGCCTAAAGAGAAAATTGAGTTTGTACATATGATTAAAGTTCCTGGTCCAGGTGGTTATCGATACAAACCGTTATCCATGAAAATGGATTATATGGGCTCTTTTGTGGGTAGACTACCCGAGGCGTATGAAAGACTAATGATGGATGTGGTTAGAGGAAATCAAACCCTTTTCATGAGTAATGATGAGGTTAAAGCATCATGGGAATGGATTGCATCTATAAGTAAAAATTGGGAGACATTGCAAATGGAAAACGAATTGTATATGGCTGGAACTGACGGTCCAGGAGATAAAATATTAGATGACGGTGAAGAATGGCATAAAACTTCAAAAAAATGAATTGGAACGAATTTAACTCTGAAACATCGCTAGAACTTAGCTTATTAAAACGAATAGAGCTTCAGTTGCAAATTTCAATTAAATCGAGAGGTTTTGCTAAGTTGTTACTTTCTGGTGGCTCAACTCCGATGAATTTATATCGTAAATTTAAATCTTTCTCCATTGATTGGAAAAAGGTGCATATTGGACTTGTAGATGAAAGATGGGTTGAAAATGAGAGTAAGGATAGTAACTACAAAAATATTAAGGCAGCATTAGGAGATGAGATAATTGCTAAAAGTTCATTTATCCCAATGGTTTATGACTTAGAATCTGAAGACGTAAATTTAAGTTTGTGTAGAAAAAGAAATAATGCATTTTTAGATCAGAAAACGATTGTGCTACTAGGAATGGGAACAGACGGGCATACTGCTTCTCTTTTTCCAAATACACTTTCAACTGAAACGGCCCTTTCCGCTATTCAGCCTGATATACAAACCAATGAAGCACCATCTAAACCGATAAAAAGAATCACACATAATTTAAAATCGCTATTGAATACACAAAAATTACTACTGTATGTTAAGGGAGAAAAGAAAAAGGAAGTAATCAACAACGCTAGGGAAAATTTACTCCCCATTAGTTATTGCATTAATTCGCATTCAGCAGATTTAGAAATATTTTGGTCTCCATAATGAATACCCAATTAAAACATATAACCAATAGGATAATTGAAAGAAGCAAGTCTTCCAGAGAAAAATATTTGATTCAAATGGAGGACGCTATCCAAAATAAGGTGAATAGAGCATCTTTGAGTTGCGGTAACCTTGCTCATGCTTTTGCAGGATGTGATTTGCATGAAAAGTCGGATTTAAAGGGTGAAAAAGCAGTAAATATTGGTATTGTAAGTGCTTATAATGATATGTTGTCAGCTCATAAGACGTATGAAGAATATCCTAAGTTCATAAGAGAGCAAGCTCAGCGTATTGGTGCCGTTGCTCAAGTTGCTTCTTGTGTACCCGCTATGTGTGATGGTGTAACCCAAGGACAACAGGGAATGGAACTTTCGCTACTTAGCAGAGATGTAATTGCAATGTCAACCGCTATAGGTTTATCTCATAATATGTTTGATGCAGTAATGTGTTTGGGAATTTGTGATAAGATAGTTCCCGGTCTACTTATAGGAGCACTTAAATTTGGTCATTTACCTACCATTTTTGTTCCTGGAGGACCTATGCCAACGGGAATTTCTAATGATGAAAAAAATAAAATTAGACAAGATTTTGCTCAAGGTAAAATTGGAAAAAAAGAACTTTTAGAAGGAGAATCTGCTTCTTATCATTCGAAGGGAACGTGTACCTTTTATGGTACGGCTAACAGCAATCAAATGCTCATGGAAATTATGGGTCTTCACCTTCCTGGCTCATCGTTTGTTTCTCCCAATTCAACATTAAGAGAAGAGCTAAATAAAGAAGCGGTTCGATTGGTGAAAAGCAACGCCAATTCTCAAGTAGGATTACTTAAAGATATTATTTCCGAAAAAACAATAGTTAATGGATTAGTTGGTCTATTGGCAACAGGAGGTTCTACCAATTTAACCTTACATGTGGTCGCCATAGCAGCTGCTGCAGGAATAAAGATAAATTGGCAAGATCTTTCGGATATTTCAGAATTGGTTCCGTTAATAACAAGAGTTTATCCAAATGGAAAAGCGGACATCAATGATTTCCATAACGCTGGTGGCATGACCATTCTGATAAACGAGCTTTTAAAAAGTGATTTATTACACAATGATGTTAAAACAATAATGGGAGATGGACTTGAGAAATACACGCTTTTTCCTAACATAGTGAATAATAATTTAAGCTATTCTCAAACGGCTATACGGAGCAAAGATGATGCTATTATTGCTAACATGGATAAACCCTTTAGCCAAAATGGTGGGATTCGCGTATTAAAGGGTAATTTGGGAACTTCAGTGATTAAAGTTTCTGCTGTGGACCCTGAAAACTGGTATGTAAAGGCTGAGGCTATTGTCATTCATGAGCAGACTGAACTAAAAAAGATGTTTGATAAAGGTTTACTAAACAAAAATTTTGTTTTAGTTGTAAATTTTCAAGGTCCAAAAGCAAACGGCATGCCTGAATTACATCAGTTAACGCCTATTTTATCCATCTTACAACATCAAGGTCATAAAGTAGCTTTGTTGACAGATGGAAGAATGTCAGGTGCTTCTGGTAAAGTTCCAGCTGCTATTCATATTACTCCAGAAGCAATGGATGAAGGAAACATTGGAAAAGTGAGGAGTGGAGATGTCATAGAATTAGACCCTTTACGCTATAGTCTTAATATTCTTGTTGAAGAAAAGGAACTCAAATCACGAAAATTAGAAGTGCCTGATAGAAAAAATTATGGCAATGGAGTTGAGCTATTTCAACACATGAGGAATATTATTTCACCTAGTGAAGAAGGTGCATCAATTTTAAATCTATATGGGTAAACAAAACGGTATTCGTCACATATTAACTCAACATAAGGTGATTCCAGTAGTTACCTTCTCTGATATAAATCAGATTGACCCTGTGGTTGAACATTTATTGAGTAAAGACATACGATGTATTGAAATCACCTTGCGAAATGAGAATAGCAGAAGGGCAGTTCCTATTGTCAAGAATAAATTTGCTAATCAAATGGCTGTTGGAGTAGGGACAGTATTGACTGAAGATGATGTTCATTTTTGTGAATCTAACCATGTTGATTTCATAGTTAGTCCAGGATCTCCTTCTTATTTACTAAAATTGTTAGATAATACTACCATACCATTCCTTCCAGGTGTGTCGTCTATAAATGACATCATGAATACAATGGAATTTGGATTGGATACCTTAAAGTTTTTTCCTGCAGAACTTTCTGGGGGATTGAAAATGCTAAAACAATTTAATGGCTTATTTAGTCATGTTAAATTTTGTCCAACAGGTGGCATAAACGAATTAAATTACCAAGATTATCTTGCTTTGGAAAATGTACTCAGTGTAGGTGGATCTTGGGTAGTTGAAAATAAAAGATAACGTTATGATTTTAATTGCTGAAAGTGGTTCTACCAAAACAGATTGGGTTTTAATCGATGAGTCCAACGAAAAACAATATTTCAAAACCATAGGTTTTAATCCTTTTTTTCACTCAACCGATCTAATTGTATCAACGATACAAAATAACGTAGATTTGGTAGCCTATTGTGAACAAATTTCAAAAGTGTTTTTCTATGGTGCTGGTTGTTCAAGCAGCCAAATGAATCAAATTGTATTAAAGGCAATGAATAGGTTATTTCCTAATGCAGACTCCAGTGTTGATCATGACTTATTAGCTTGTGCATTGGCCACATATGAAGATGAACCATCCATCTCATGTATTTTAGGTACTGGATCTAATTCATGCTTTTTTGATGGAGAAAATGTGCGAGAAGAAGTGCCAGCAATCGCATATGTTTTGGGTGATGAAGGTTCGGGCGCTTACTACGGTAAAAAATTATTAAGGGATTATTTATATAATCAACTTCCAGCGGAGATAAAGTATGGACTGGAAAATGAACTTAATATAAATAAAGCTACAATTTTTGAACGCGTATACATGAAGCCTCATGCTAATGTTTACCTAGCCTCATTTATGAAATTTATATCGAAATTTAAAGACACACCATATGTGACGGAAATGGTTAAACACGGTATGGATGAGTTCATAAAAATTCACGTTTGTTGTTTTCCTGAATCTAAGACAGTGAAGACCCATTTTATTGGTTCTATTAGTAAAATCTATGAAAATGAGTTGAAATATGCAGCACAAAAGAATAACATATTACTAGGGAATATTATCCAGAAGCCCGTTGAAAACCTAGTGCGATATCATATGAGAAAGCTGGAGTTGATTTAATCTTATAAATTTCAGAATTAATTGTCAAGCACAACTTTTCTTTAGCTTAAGTTATTATTTTGTTTTAGATGTTTACCAAATGTTTGATTTCACAATCATTCAGTTGAGCTTTGTAAACACATCATGATTAGTTTGTTCATTTTTGTTTTTTCAGGATACATAAAATTATTGGTGTATATGAAAATCCAAAGATTTCAAAAGTTGTGTTAGACAATATGCACAAAATTTGAAAATTTAAAATGAAATAATTAGTAAATTGAAGCTCAAATTTATTCCTATGAAATTGAATAGAATTTTTTTATTATTCTTTTTTGGCCCATTGTTTGGGTTTTATGCTCAACAATATTCTTTTCCTAACAATGATTTTCTGTTTGAAATCAATGAGATAGATCAAAACAGATATGAGTTTAATTTCAAATTAGACCAAATAACTTTTTCTAAAATTAGAGCTAACCATTCCTACTACACCACAATTGAAAAAGAAGGTTTTTATGAACACCAAGAAATTGGCAAGCCTGCACTTCCACAATTTAACGAACTGATTGAAGTTCCCAATGGTGGTAAAATAAAGATTACTATTAAAAATATTTCCTTTGAAACGGTAGATCTAAATCAGTTACAACTCCCTCTAATTAAGCCACATCAAAGATCGATTTCTAAAAGTGAGGATCCATCACAAGTTATTTTTGAAATGGACCAAAAATATTATGATCAAAATAAGTTCTTAAATTATGAACTGGTTTCACTTATTAAAAAAGGGATAGTAAGAAAGCACCATGTCTCTAGATTAGAGATTTGTCCATTTGAATACAACCCTACTACAAACCAACTAAAGGTATTTCACAATATAAAATTTGAAATTCAATTTTTAAAAGCAGATTTAAATCAAACTCGATTAAATTACGCAGCATATAATCAAGTTGAATATTCTCCCATATTTAAACAACTTATAAATCAAAATTCTAGTTTCAATAATAAAGACGTAATTACAACTCACCCAACTACGTATGTGATAGTTTCTGACCGAGCTTTTGAGCAAGTATTGCAACCTTTCGTGGATTGGAAAACAAAAAAGGGCTTTTATGTTATTGAGGCGTATACTGATGACCCAAATGTGGGTAATACAACTACATCCATTAAAAATTATTTACAAAACTTATATAATAATCCAGGATCTATTAATCCTCCTTCATACATTTTATTAGTTGGAGACGTGAATGAAATACCCTCATTTAGTGGGACTCAAGGAAACCATGTAAGTGATCTTTATTACGCTGAATACGATGGTAATGGTGATTTTTATGCAGATGTATATTATGGGAGGTTTTCATCATCCAATCCTCAAGAAATCCAGCATATGGTTTCAAAAACCATAGATTATGAAATGTATAATTTTCAAGATCCATCGTTTTTAGCTGATGCAGTCATGATTTCGGGTGTTGATGCGGCAATGGCACCGACTTATGGAAACGGGCAAATAAATTATGCCAATCAATACTACACAAACAGCTCCAATGGAATAAACGCACATACCTATTTGTATCCCGCATCAGGTAGTTCAGCTAGTCAAATATTAAATGATATAAACAACGGCTGTGGTATAGCCAATTATACAGCTCATGGTTACTCTCAGGGTTGGGCTGACCCAGGATTTACATGTGCTGATGTGCAAAACATGACCAATTTTGGGAAATTACCACTGATGATTGGTAATTGTTGTCAATCCAATAAGTTTGATGACCCTGAGTGTTTTGGTGAGGCCTTACTTAGAGTTAGTAATAAGGGAGCGATAGGCTATATAGGTGGATCTAACAATACGTACTGGAATGAAGATTATTGGTTTGCCGTAGGTAGCGGATCCATTTTGACTAATCCTACCTATAGTGCTAATAATCTTGGTTTTTTTGATCGATTGTTTCATGCCAATGGAGAGCCTGAAACAGAGTGGTTTACCACAAATGCACAAATTATGATGGGGGGTAACTTAGCGGTTACTCAAGCTGGAGGTGCTGATGATTATTATAATGAAATATATCATCTTATGGGTGATCCTTCCTTAATGACCTACTTAGGTGTTCCATCTACTTTGTCTGTTCAGCATGATCAAGTCATACCGCTTGGTTTATCTACTATTGATATCGTCTCTGAAGAAGGTACATATGTATCTTTGTCTCAAAATGGTTTAGCAATAGATGCTGGGCTTACTTCATCAACTGGTTCCATATCCATGGATATTAGTGGAGTAGTTACTATGGATTCACTTTACGTAGTGGTTACCAAACAAAATAAAATACCTTACATGGGCTCAATACAAATTATGCCTCCAAATGGGGTATTTATTTCAAATTCTAATAATGTCTTTAATGAAGTTTTTGGTAATTACAATGGAAATATTGATTTTGGGGAAACGTTAACGGTTGATGCTACCCTAAAAAACTTCGGAAATATAGATGCTTTTGGGGTTCATGCTTCTTTATCTTCTGCAAGCACATACCTGTCTGTGTTAGCTGATTCATCCTATTTTGGTTCCATACTTGCAGGTCAGAGCATACAAAATACAGGCGCATTTAAGTTTGAAATATCGGAAAACACACCAGATCAAGAAGTTGTTCAGTTGCTGACCTCAATAGAAGATAACCAAAACAACAATTGGTCTACATTTTACAATGTAAAGGTAAACTCTCCAAATACCATTGCTACGGAACTATGGGTAGAAGATGATCAATTTGGAAATGATAATGGACGAATCGATCCAGGTGAAATTCTAAGTATTTATTTACCTACAAAAAACAGTGGTCATGCAGACCATAATAACCTTATAACCAATCTTACATCAAGTCATCCTGGTATACAATTTTTCAATAACAGTTACAATCTAGATTCTTTAGCTGTTTCTGCTACTGAAGATGCCATTTTTAACGCTGTGATTGATTCTTCAATTGCTTATGGAACACCAGTGACTTTTACTTATGACATGACAGATGGAGGGTATACAAATCAGCAACAATTCACCTTAATCGTAGGCTTAATTGTAGAGGATTTTGATGATGGAGGCTTTTCCACTTCAGGGTGGACCAATAATTTTACTTATCCATGGATTCATGATTCTCAAATTTTTTACAGCAATGACTATGCTTTAACATCTACGAATTCAGCTCATAATACCAATTCAATACTTACACTTAATTTATATGTTACTGAACAGTCTGATATCCAATTTATGAAAAAGGTATCGTCTGAGTCTGGATATGACTATTTGAAATTTTTTATTGATAATGTAGAAATGGCCTCTTGGAGTGGAGAAGACGATTGGTCACTAGAATCATACAGTATTAATCCTGGTACGCATCAATTTAAATGGGAATACGAAAAAGATTTCAGTGTTAGCTCTGGAGCAGATGCAGCATGGATAGATGATGTAGTATTTCCAATTACTAATGCTGGAAATAACTTAAGTTCCCTAATACAATTCCAAAATGATTTGAAAATATTTCCAAATCCTGCAAAGGATATTCTACATGTAAAATCAAATGACGAAATAATTACCATTTACATTTTGAATTTAACAGGTAAATTAATAGATACTATAGATGGTATAAATGCTGTTTCAGTTCAATTACCAATACAAAATCTTAATTCTGGATATTATATTTTTCAATTTGAAACATCTAAAGGCGTTGTAAATAAAAAATTGATTGTTTCTAAATAATACATTTCATTGCGCCACTTTAAATTTAGTATTCTCTTTTTTTTTAATGTAGTATTTGTCCTTGTACACGCTCAGTATTCTTTTAAAGGAATTGTAAAAGATGATAAGACCGGTGAACCCCTAATTGGTGTAAATGTAAAAGTAAATAACAGCAAGGGAGCAATTACAGATTATAATGGTGAATTTTTACTTCTCCTTAAAAAAGGAAATCATAAAGTGATGATTTCATATGTTGGATATGAAACTAAGCTAATTGATTTGGTAATTAATAAAGATATGACAGCTGAAATTACGCTGTTAGAAGAATCATCACAACTAGATGTAATGGTTGTGTCAGCTTCAAAATTTAAACAAAAACTAGAAGAAGTTACCGTTTCAGTAGATGTAATTGGAGCAAAATTAATTGATAGTAAAAATTGTATCACATTAGCCGATGTAATAAGAAATGCACCTGGAGTTCAGTTAATAGATGGTCAATTAAATATACGCGCAGGTAGTGGATGGAGTTATGGAACAGGGAGTAGGGTGTTGGTTATGGTAGATGATATGCCCATATTATCTGCTGATCAGGGAGAAGTTGAATTTAACTTAATCCCAATGGAAAACATTGAACAAATGGAGATTATAAAAGGTGCGTCATCTTCTCTTTATGGTTCTTCTGCTTTAAACGGTGTAGTAAATATTAAAACAAAAACACCATCATTAGAACCAAAAACTACCATACGTTCTTTTGTTGGTTTATGGGACAATCCAGCAGATTTAAGAAATAAATGGTGGGGTGATACCACTCGCTTGAGATCTGGTTTAAGTTTAACTCACTCTAGAAAAATTAAGAATTTTAATATGGTCCTATCTGCCAGTCATTACAATGATATGGGTTATATACAAACAGTAAATAATGTACAAACTAGACTGGCAGCAAACACAAAATTAGTATACGACAATATTTCTTTTGGCCTAAATGCAAATTATATGCAAAGGGAGAGTGGGATGTTTGTAATGTGGGTGAATGATACAAATACATATACTCCATTAGTAGATACAGATTTACCTAATTTTGGGAGTAGATTTTATATAGATCCTTCCATAACAATTTATCAGAATTTTTTTAAAAATACCCAACGTTCAAGAATATTAAAAAGAAATATAGGATACGGCATTAACAGTGAAACCTACATCACTTCATTATTAACCTATAACGAGTATCAAAATCAATTTCAAACTGATCAGACTACACTAACCTCTGGTATAACAGCTACTACATTAATGGGGAGAACTGGAGCTTATGGTGGTCAATTAAATGGTTTAAACTTGAGTGGATACGCTCAATTAGACTACGATTTTGGGAAGCTTAATATTTCTACTGGAGCAAGATATGAGTATTTTAATTTAGATAGTATAGTAGTTGGTAAGCCTGTATATAGAGGTGGAATTAATTATGAATTGACAAAAGGTTGGAATATTCGTTCTTCTTACGGACAGGGATTTCGATTCCCTACTATTACGGAATTATATATGCAAGGCGATATTGGTCCTGTTAATTTATATAATAATCCTAATCTTGAACCGGAGTCTGGTTGGACAGCTGAGATAGGACTTAAAAAAGTAGTGAATATCGATGACTTTAAAGGCTATATTGACTTGGTTGGATTTTTGATGGAGTATGACAATATGATGGAATTCACTTTTGGACAGTGGGGTAATCCTTTGACTGAGTCACTAGGAGGAATCGGTTTTAGTTCTAGAAATGTGGGTAAAACTAGAATACCTGGTTTAGAGCTAACAATGAACGGAGAAGGAGCTGTAGGTGAAAGTTGGAGTTTTACAATACTAAGTGGAGTATCTTTTTCAAAACCTTATTCAGTATATCCAGATTCAGTTTTTTCCACTAATTATTTAAATAATGTTGGATATACTTTTAATAACACTAGTTCAGATACAACAAATGCTATATTAAAATATAGAAATACAACCACTTCAAGATTTGATTTTGAGATGATCTTCAAAAATAAGTTCATAATAGGACTTTCGCATCAATATAACTCAAGAATTAGAAATATTGATGGTGTATTTACATCAGATTTATTTAACAACGAAAACCCATCTTTTGGCACAATTGATATTGGAATTAATCGATCCATGGAAGCCTTAAATCATGGTTATCATCTTTTTGATGTCAGATTAAAATACAACATTAATGAAACTTTTACACTAGGATTTCTGTGTGAAAATATACTTAATAAGTCCTATTTAATTAGACCTGCATATATGGGTTCTCCAAGAACATTTATGTTTCAGTTAAAGAAGGAGTTTTAATTTCCCGTATTTAAAAATACAGCCAATTGTAATCTATTTAAATTTAAATCTCCATTTCTGTGTCTAAGATAACCAGCTTGAATATTCATGTTTTTATTTACCGTGTAACCCAATGCAGCATACAATCTATTTTGATTAAATGGGTTATCATCAATATGTAAAAAAACTTCATCGTAAATAAATAAAAATAGAGGAGAATTTTCATTTTTTGATAAAGGGACCTTAGCAGATAGCATATATCTAACTCTGTTTTTATAGTCAGTAAAGTTATTTTGTTTTACCCATCTTTGCTCCAGACGATATCGATGTCTGAAATTGATGTTTTTGATTTTATTTCTCAGGATGAATTGCTGCCAAGTTCTATTTTCAGTAACTAGATCTCCTTCAAATCCTTCACCTAAAACAGGCTGAGTTGGTATCCAAGCATATCCTGCCGTGACCATACTGTTATCGTCAATTTTATAATTTAACCCAACTCTTGGTAGTAATTGGAAGAAATTAGCTCCAATTTCATAGTGTCTTAATTGTGTTTCATAGTGAATACTGTATTTTTCATTCAAATGATGAGTTCCAAAAAACATCCACCAGCTTCCCAATTTATCTTCCTTAGTTTGAGAAAGAAGTGTTATAGGGACGATTAGACATGCAATTATTAAATTTAATCTTTTCATACTGTTTGCTAATTTATCCATTTTCCTTTAATCATAGTTTTGTTGATATGATTTGTCCCAAAAGAATAGGGAATAAAACCATAAGAACTAATCCTATTGGTTAAATTAATATTGGCCCATTTACCTATAGAAATGGAGCCGTATTCATCTTGAATCTCCATAGCATATGCACCATTTATAGTAGCTGCATTGATAGCTGCTTCGGGCGAAATATTCATTTTTATACATGCTAAAGCTATAACCAGATTCATATTTCCATTTGGTGATGAGCCAGGGTTGTAATCTGTAGCTAATGCAAATGGAATTTTATGATTAATTAGTTTCTCAGCAGGACCGTAAGGAATATTAATGAAAAATGAACAGGATGGAAGTAGGGTAGAAATAACCTTGCTTTTTCTAAGTGCATTGATATCGTTTTCGTTTAAGATCTCTAAATGATCAACTGAAACGGCAGCGTGTTCTATTGCTTTTTGAATGCCTCCAATACTAGTAAATTGATTTACATGTACTTTGGGTTTTAACCCGTATTTCTTTCCAGCTAGAAGTATCTTGTCCATTTCATCCACTGAAAAGTAGTTTGTTTCACAAAATACATCGATGTAGTCAGCTAGTTTTTCCTTATGGATATTAGGAAGCATTTCATGGATAATTAAATCAATATATTTTTCTTTTTGACTTTTAAATTCTTTTGGAATAGCATGAGCCCCTAAAAATGTGGATTTGATAGGCAGTTTATATTTTTCTTTCAACCTTTTGATTACCCTTAGCATTTTTAGTTCTCCTTCTAGGGTTAATCCATAACCACTTTTAATTTCAATTCCTCCTGTGCCAAGATTCATAATCTCTAAAAGCCTTTTTTCAGCTGTAATGAACAAATCATCTTCTTTTGTTTCATTTAATCTTTCGGCAGAATTTAAAATCCCACCTCCTTTAGCGGCAATTTCTTCATAGGTTAGACCATTAATACGATCTATGAACTCTCCTTCTCTTGTTCCAGCAAAAACAAGATGAGTATGGGAATCCATCCAACATGGAAGAATTAATTGATCTTTCGCATCAATAATTTCCCAATCTGGCATCAATTCTAAATCATGCATTTTCCCATATGATGCTATTTTTCCATCCTTAATTTCTAGATAAGCATTTTTAATGGATTTTAACGAATTGGCCTCATCACCTGCTAATGGACCTTCTTGATTTTCAAGAATTCCACATAATTCCTTGATATTAATGAGAATCTTATTCATAAATGATTTTATCTAAGCTCCATGCTTCTGGTTTTCCAGAAAAAAAAGTTTTGGTTTTGGACCAAATTTTCTCAAATGGGGTAGAGTTTCTGTAGGCATTTAATGATGTTTCATCATCCCAAATACTGTAAGTGAAGTATATATCACCAGATGATTTCAATAATTCTACGTGTTTACATCCTTCAAATGATAAAATGATTTCTCTATTATCTCCAAAAAATTGCTCAAAAGATACCTGTTTGGATGACGAGATTGATAATTTCACAATTCGTGTTAAGCTCATGTTTTAAATTCCACAGTTATAATGTCGTTTATAGATATTCCAAAAAGTTGACTAGCTCCTCCACCAGAACCTCTTACTCCCTTGTTTATGGCAATTTCTAATAAACCAGTACTACTGAAAATAGCCACTCTTTCTCCTTCTGGAACTTCATTGTAATTTTGATGAATATATTGAATACTGTATTCAGATCTTGTTAAGTAAATTCTAAATGACCTGTTTTTACCCACTTCCTTGAAAAGCTGCTTTGTAATGTTAGTCATCAAATTTCCATACTTATCAATATAACATACCATACCTTTTATGGTATTATTATCTATAATTGGACGATAAAGTTGTTTAGATACAATATCTTCAATAGGTTTTCCTACAACCGATGGTAGTCCACCCCTTGCTAAATGGCAAGCAATAGGCACAAATATATCCTTAGTTGGAAAAGAAAAGTCTTCTACGTTATTATTGTGATTTATGACCCAAATTCCATCGGGTTTTTTGTCAAAAATGAGGGAAAAAATACCATTATTACTTCCAATAAAATATTGATCATGATTAGAAACAATGATATGTTCAGAGCTATCATTTGCACTGGTATCAACACCAATTATATGAATTGTATTCTTGGGAAATTCTTTAAATGTATTTTTTAAAACGAATGACGCATGGACGATGTCAAATGGAGGGATGTCATGGCTGATGTCAGTAATTTTTGCATCAGGTAATTGATTGTAAATTGCACCTTTGATAGAGGCTACGTAATAGTCTCTTAAACCCATATCTGAGGTAAGTGTAATTAACATCTATTTGTGTCGTTTAATTTATTGCTATTGATTAACTTTAACACCCAAATATACACTAAATTACTAGCTCACAATTCATCTTAATTGATAGAGAAAAAAATAAATATTCGTCCCAAAGATCAAGCCGTTGTTTTTGGCAAAAATGATGTGAATTATAATGCTATAAAAGCCTTTTTTCCTAAAATGAAATTTGTGCTTAGAGGTGATGTATTAAAGTATATGGGAGATGAAACAGTTATAAGTCATTTTGATAAAATTTGGGAGCGTATAATAAATTATTATGAAAACTTTAATAGACTCCCTCTTTCTACATTAAAAGATATATTAAGTGATAACTATAAGCTAGATGATAGTAAACTTAATGGAAATGAAGTGTTGGTTTATGGAAACAAAGGCCGTGTAATTAAAGCCCGTACCAAAAATCAATTAAAGATGGTTAGTTCCATTCAAAAAAATGACCTTTTATTTGCAGTTGGTCCTGCAGGTTCTGGTAAAACGTATACCGCAGTTGCATTAGCGGTGAAAGCATTGAAGGAACGTGTAGTTAAAAAAATTATTTTAACTCGACCTGCCGTGGAAGCGGGTGAGAATTTGGGTTTTTTACCTGGAGATTTAAAAGAAAAACTCGATCCTTATTTACAACCATTGTATGACGCATTAAGAGACATGATCCCATCTGAAAAATTAGCAGAGTTTTTAGAAAGTGGAGTAATACAAATAGCTCCCCTTGGTTTCATGAGAGGAAGAACGCTGGACCAAGCTTTTGTCATACTGGATGAGGGACAAAACACCACGCAAAGTCAAATTAAAATGTTTCTAACTAGGATGGGTAGGTCGGCAAAATTTATAGTCACTGGGGATGTCACCCAAGTGGATTTACCTAAGAATCAAGTAAGCGGTTTAAAAATAGCTTTAGAATTATTTAAAGATCATTCAGAAATAAGCATAGTAAATCTAGATGAACATGATGTCATTAGGCATCAACTTGTAAAAACAATTATAAACGCATTTAACAAAAAATAAATTGAATAATACCATTACGAAAACCAATTTTAATTTCCCAGGCCAAGTAGATGTGTATCACGGAAAAGTAAGAGACGTATATAATATCAATAACGACCTTTTAGTAATGGTTGTAACAGATAGAATTTCTGCATTTGATGTGGTATTGCCTAAAGGAATTCCTTTCAAAGGTCAGGTGTTAAACCAACTTGCGGAGCAGTTTTTAACTGCTACAGAAGATATTGTTCCAAATTGGAGAATTTCTTCTCCAGACCCTAATGTTACTATTGGTCATCATTGTACACCTTTTAAAGTAGAAATGGTAATTAGAGGATACCTAACGGGCCATGCTTGGAGAACATATAAGTCAGGTGCTAGAACTTTATGCGGAGTTTCATTACCAGATGGGATGAAGGAACATCAAAAATTCAAAGAACCCATTATTACACCTTCTACAAAAGCTGATGAAGGCCATGATGAAGACATTTCCAAAGAGGAAATAATTAATCAAGGAATAGTGACTTTAGAAGAATATGAGCAATTAGAAAAATTTACTAGAGCTATTTATCAAAGAGGAACAGAGCTAGCCGCAGAGAGGGGATTAATATTAGTTGATACCAAATATGAATTTGGAAAAAAAGAAGGACAAATCTATCTAATTGATGAAATCCATACTCCGGACTCCAGTCGATATTTTTATGCAAATGAATACAAGCACAGGTTCGATCATGATTTACCACAAAAGCAATTAAGTAAAGAGTTTGTAAGAGAATGGTTGATGGAAAATGGTTTTCAAGGAAAGGAAAATCAACAAGTTCCCGAGATGACTACTGAATTTATTAATTCTGTTACAGAAAGGTATATCGAGTTATTCGAAAAGGTGAGTGGAAAGAAATTTCTTAAAAATGAACATCAAAATCCATTAGAAAGAATAAGGGAAAACGTGGTAAATATACTTCGAGGATAATAAATTTACAATTTCAAATCGTGTCCCATCTTCTCTTTTTTAGTGGTAAGGTATTTTTCATTGTGAATATTACATTCTACCTCAATAGGAACAGTATCTATAATTTCTAGTCCATATCCAATTAATCCAGTTCGTTTTTTTGGGTTATTAGATAGCAAATTCATTTTACGTATTCCGACTGATCTTAAAATTTGTGCTCCAACACCATAATCTCTTGCATCTCCTTTGAATCCGAGCTTAAGATTGGCATCTAGCGTATCATACCCCTCTTCCTGCAGTTTATATGCTTTTAGTTTGTTAAGTAAACCTATACCTCTGCCTTCCTGGTTCATGTAAATGATGACTCCTTTACCCGCTTCATTAATCATTTTCATAGATGAGTACAATTGATCACCACAATCACATCTCAATGATCCAATAATATCCCCTGTAAAACAAGAGGAGTGCACCCTAACTAGAACAGGATCGTTTTTATCCCAAGTCCCTTTAATCAAAGCTAAGTGT
The DNA here is from genome assembly GCA_036159515.1 of Bacteroidota bacterium. Taxonomy (GTDB): domain Bacteria; phylum Bacteroidota; class Bacteroidia; order Flavobacteriales_D; family Parvicellaceae. The sequence continues at coordinate 20,647 of JAYYEV010000017.1, forward strand.
TCTTCTCCCGTTGTGGTTTGTTTAAATGCTTTTAGTTTAAAATCACCATACTTAGTAGGCATATCTACTTGAACTACTTCCTCTATCAATGTTTCGTGCCTCATTCTGTATGAAATTAGATCTTCGATAGTGATAATCTTTAAATCAAACTTTTTCGCGATATTCTTAAGCTCTGGAAGTCTAGCCATTGAACCATCCTCATTCATGATCTCCACAATTAGACCAGCAGGCTCATAACCAGCCAGCCTACTTAAATCTACAGCCGCTTCTGTGTGTCCAGCTCTTCTTAAAACTCCACCAGCCTTTGCTCTTAATGGGAAAATATGGCCAGGCTTTCCTAACTCTTTTGGTTTAGTTTTTGGATTAATAAGCGCTTGCACTGTTTTTGCTCTATCTGTTGCTGAAATACCAGTAGAACAACCATCTCCGATAAGATCAACAGAAACTGTAAATGGGGTGTCAAAATGTGAATTATTGGAATCAACCATTAACTCAAGTCCTAACTCATCACACCTTTCTTCAATTAAAGGAGTACAAATAAGTCCCCTTCCGTGAGTAGCCATGAAATTTATTAATTCAGGATTTGCATTTCTTGCAGCGGTTACAAAATCGCCTTCATTTTCCCTATCCTCATCATCAACTACAATAACTAGTTTTCCTTTTTTGATATCTTCTAGAGCTTCTTCAACCGTATTCATGCCTAAATTTTTTTTGCAAATTTAAAATATAATTTCCTTCTCTATGCTTCCTTGTTTATTTTTAAATATTTCAACTAGTTTATCATTGAAAACATCCCAATTGTAATTTTTTTCTACAAATTTTCTTCCCTCATTCCCCATTTTTTGACGCATGGATTCATGATTAAGTAAATATGTAATGATTTCTACATAATCAGCTAATGAATCACCTACATAAATATTTTTACCATTTTCAGCTTTTAATGATTTATTTGCTAGGCTAGAAGTAATACAAGGAATCCCCATTGACATGGCTTCTAATAGTTTGTTTTGAAGTCCTGTTCCAATTTGCATGGGCGCAAAGAATACTTTTCCACTACAGTATGCTTCTCTAATGTCATCGTACCAACCTTTTACAGTAATGTGATCATTTTGAAGTTTTTGAACTTTGGTTGAGGGATTACTTCCTGCAATTAATACTTTTAAATTGGATATTGATTGTTTTAAAATTGGAACAACTTGTTTGGCTATATATGTTGCAGCATTAATATTGGGTGCATAATTTAAATTACCAATAAAAACAAGATCATATAATTTCTCTATATTCTTTGACTGATAATATAACGTGTCTATTCCATTTTGAATAACTTTAATTTGTTTGTTATTTTCATGCAAAATGTCATCTCGGTCAGAAGATGAAATAATGGTATGGTGTTTAAAAAATTCAAAAGCTAAATTTTCAAATTGTTGTAGTCGATTATGTTCCATTTTTAAAATGGGTTTCATAATACTTTTTGAAATGGCAATTCTTCTTTCAATTCCTTTTGATAAAGCATCCATGTAATCCAACGTAGAAGGAATATGATGTTGATCTTTCATGTAGAGTGCTGTTCTAATTAGCTGGCAAAATATGTGATCAGGAGATATCTTTTTAATTATAGAGTTAATTGTTTTTTGAAAGTTATTAGAGTAAAAGTAATTGACTTGAAAGGGCTTATTATTCAAAAAAGTTCTGAGCAGAAACAAACCTCTTTTCCAAACTGGTAAGTAAAGGACTTTGATTGTTTTACAATAGAATTCCAATTTTTTGAGTTCCTGACTTTTTATTTTCTGATCAGAAATAGAGATTAAATGAATTTCAAATTGTTTGCTAAGATCTTTAATTTGATAATACGCTCTTAGTTTATCCCCTTTGTTTATTGGGTAAGGAAATCGAGATGTAATGATTAGCAGCTTCATATTGAATGCTCACAGAATTTTATCAAGTTATCTACAATCTTCTCATTATCATATAAACTAGAAACATGAATTCTAGCCAATTGACCTAATTTTTTAGCATAATCAAAATCGTTTACAAGAGATTTTGCTTGAATAATAAATTCATCTTCGTTATTGGCAATCTTTATGTTTTGGTTGTGTTCAATACCCTCAGCACCAATTGAAGTTGAAATAATGGGCTTTGACAACGCCATTCCTTCAATGATTTTCACTCTTAGTCCCCCAGCAGAAAATAGGGGGACCAGCATAATATCCATACTATTCATGAATTCAATTGCATTTTCAACTTCTTTATGATTTACAATACCTTCAAATTTTTCATCTAAAAACCAATTGGGCATATTTTTTCCTGCTAAATGCAATTCTGCGTTTGGAATTTCTCTTTTAATTTTTGGCCAAACGTTTTCAACAAGCCAGCTGACTCCTTCTAGATTCGGTTTCCAATCCATGGCTCCAAGGTGGAAAAATTTAATTTCTTCATGTGTCTTTTTATCCTCTGGAACATATTCATGTATGTCTAATCCAAATGGGATGCAAATAATGGGTTTTTTATAATCTAAACTTTTGTATTTTTTTTCATCTTCTACACTTATACAGGCTATGCCATCTACATCGTTAATTACATTCAATTCATATTTTTTAAGTTGATTTGACAATAGGTTTAGGTAAATTTTCTTAGCAGGATTATGGGTTTCATTAGCTAGTCTTTTCCAAATGATGTGTTCAAGGTTATGAGATCTTAAAACAATTTTAGCGCTAGAATATGATCGAATGGTTTGAATGTATGGGGTTGTGAACAAACTTTCTAGTATAACCAAATCATAGGACTCTGCTCTTAGTGACTTGATTAGTAGGGCATTAAAATCCGGTGAGAAAAATCGAGAAATGTTATATGAATCATACGTTACTAGGTTTGAGAAGGCATCAACAATGTTTAATTTCGTATCTACAAATACATGTTCAATTTTACTTTTTTCTAAAAAACTTTCTGGAAATTCTTCCTTTTTAAAGGGATGTTTTTGGGTGCTAATGGTTAGTATCTTTATTTCATCAAATTTGTCAATTAATCCTTGACTAATGTTCTTAATAGCAATACAACCTCCGTCTATGTGAGGATATGGTGGCTTGTGACATATTTGTAGAACTCTCACTTTTTAATCAATTTTCTAATTTGTTTAGTATACCAATCCATTTCTAATATTCTAGCATCTTTATTAGCCTTGTAAAAAATGAAGAGTGATACAGGGGTAATGCAAATTGCACTTAACCACATTCCAATGTATGGACCCAGATTGTAGTTTGAAGCCATTTCTTCTCCAGCTCTTGTCAAAATAAAATATACTAAGAAGATTAAAATGGCTGTGATAACAGGCCATCCGAGTCCACCTTTTTTTACGATTGCACCTAATGGTCCTCCTAAAAAAAATAACATGAGCACAGCATATGACAAAGTAAATTTTCTATTCCATTCAATTTTCAAATCACTTAAATAATCTTGGGATGATTTTTCTTTTGATTTAGCAATACGGATATGATTTCTTAGTTGATCTATTTTTTGAATTGCGACCTTGTAATCTTTTTTTTGTTTGTGTTTAGGTTGTTGGTAAAATGCACCTTGAAAGTTCATATACTTATCGTGGGTTAATAGTTCAATGTCTTGAATGGTATCATTTAACGTGGAGGAATCATTGACTAAGAATAAATCATTTAAAATTAATGTAGAGATCTTATTGTATCGGTTTTTACGTTCTTCATTTACAGAGTCATTTAACTTGTAGAGCTGAGAAAGGTTCAATAAATACTGTTCCTTTTGGTAGGATTTCTCACTTGATCGTTGAAATTCAAACGCATTCATCTCAAAAGAGAGCGTAGTATGTTCAAAATTATATTTTGTAAATGGGATGTTTGACTCTTTGAATGATTCTGGATTCCATTCTTGAATCATGTATCCATCTTCTAGTTCAAGACTCAATTTGGACTTGTCATCTGGATTTACAAGTCTACCTGTTTTTGCTCTAATAACTCGTTTATAATCTCTTGGATCTTTTTTGTAGGACCAAGCTCCTAAAGATTGTCTATTCATGTTACTACGATCATAAATAAGTATATCTTTAAATTGATCACCTTCCTTGTTTTTACTTCCAATTCTAATGGCAAAATCCTCTGATTTGAAAAATACTCCAGGTTGAAGTACTAGAGCTACCTTTGTGTTTTGAATGTCTCTAAGTAAGACCCTCATTTTAAAATTGGCTACTGGCCAGAGGTTGTTGGTAAAATAAAAAGCAAAAGCAGCTATAACTAAAACAACCACAATTAAAGGTCTCATAATTTTAAATAGGGATATTCCAGCCGACTTTAGAGCAAGTAACTCATTTTTCTCTCCCAAGCTTCCAAATGCCATGATAGAAGCCAATAATACGGACAAGGGTAGGGCTAGAGGCACCCAGTTTGCTGAAGCATATAAAAGAAGTTCTAAAATGATACTCCATTCAAGTCCTTTTCCCATTAAATCATCTACATACAGCCATAGAAACTGCATATCCAGGATTAGCATCCAAATAATAAAATTAAGTAGAAATGGGCCACTAAATGAGGATATGATCATCCATCCAATTCTTTTCATTTTGAAAAATTATGTTAATGAAAAGTAATTATCCCCCTATAGCTTTTTTTAGTTTATCTATGTTGTTATCCCACATTAGTTGGACTTCATCTTCTTCGCCTTCTTCAGCAAAATCAGTAACTAGAAGTGCTACATCTTTTGTTAAGTCATCTATTCTAATCGTCATTTCAAAGAAATAATCTTCATCTTCATCGTCTTCCCATTGAAATTTAACGGATTCACTTTTACGTACGGTTTTTAAAATGGCGGTCTCTTCACTGCCATCCCAAAAAAAGGTGTAACGATCATTTTTAATATTCACATCATCTGCAAACCACTCCGATAAACCACTTGGTGTACTGAGACAGTTAAATAAGATGGTGGGGGATGTTTTGATAATGTACTCTAAATCAATTTTGACTTTATCCATGCTGTTTTACTTTTCTTTCTTCTTCAATTGGCAATATAGAAAAAATTAAATACAAACTTCCGAGAATAAAAAAAATGATAAAATAAAATTGTATAATCCCATAAATGAGATGAAATTACTAATGTATATTTATTTATATTTGCGCCTCTTTTGGCGCGGTAGCTCAGACGGTTAGAGCGCAGGATTCATAACCCTGAGGTCGGGGGTTCGATTCCCCCCCGCGCCACATTTTAACCTCAACTTTAGTTGGGGTTTTTTTGTGGAAAAGATTTTACAAAGGAAACTATAAATGCTGGAAATGAAACAATTAATGCTAGTATCAAAACCTTAACTTGTAAGGTTTCATAATTTGGAAGTTCATCAACCCATATTGCTTCCATTCTCCAAATAAATGCCCTAAACACTATACAAGATGTATACCCCCATGCACCACATAATAAACCTATCCCTTTTTTTGATCTTAAGTTTATTATGCCTGCAATTAATAATAAGAAAATACTAATGTAATCTGCTGTCAGTGCTAGGCTTTTTCAAAAAATGAAGATTCTTTTTCCATAGGTTTTATTTGAATTAACGAAAAGGATTACTAAATATTACCCATTTCAGGATAGAATTCCTTAAAATCCATATGATAAATGTTTCTGATCTCTTTCCTTTGATTGTC
>JAYYEV010000018.1:0-19991 GCA_036159515.1 Bacteroidota bacterium
CATAAAATGGGTAAATTACCCAACACATGTAAAACATATATATGTGAGGTTGTTCTCTAATAGTAAGATGGCAAAGATTTACATTGAACTTCAGCACAAAGATCCTGAAATCAGAGCGCTTTATTTTGAACAATTTAAGCAGCTAAAATCAGTATTTGAAGATTCAGTTGGTTCATGGACATGGGTTGAAAATTCACTAAATGAACTTAATCTACCCTCTTCTAGAATAGAAAAAGAAATCCAAAATGTAAATATTTTTGATAAAAGTACATGGTCTATTATATTTCAATTTTTTGAAGAAAACTTAATTAAATTTGATGCTTTTTGGATTGATTTTAAAGATTTATTCAAACAGCTAGATGATTAAAAAAGGTGAAATAATAAAAGTAGTTGTAAAAGATTTTGCATTTGGTGGTAAAGGGATAGCTACTTATAAAACAGAAGAAAAATCAATTATCGTATTTATAAACCATGGTATACCTGGACAACAATTAAATGTGGTAATCAAAAAGAAAAAACCAACCTTCCTAGAAGCCGATATCGTTGAAATTATTGCTCCATCCAAATTAGAAAATAAGGTTCCTTACCAACGAATTTCTGGAGCACCTTACATTAATTTGTCTTTAGGTGATCAAAGATCTATGAAGGAAAAAGTATCATTTGATGTATTTAAACGAATTGGAAAACTCGAACATATTGAAACTTTATACGATGAATGGATTTCCTCACCAAGCCCTCACCATTACAGGAATAAAATGGAATATTCATTTTCATGTATCCAGTATGATTTAGAAAAAGAATTAGTAATTGACGATGCTTTTGCTCTTGGATTTAAAAGAAAAGGAACTTGGTGGATAGTTGAAAATCTAGATAAAGACAGTGGGATGTTTGATAAAGAATTAGAAGACTCCTTACATCAAATTAGGTCCTATCTTGAAAAAACAAATCTAAAAGCTTGGCACCCACCCAAAAAAATAGGTTTTTTTAGGCATTTAGTGGTGAGAAAAAGTTATTTAACAAATCAACTGCTTTTTAATTTAGTGACCTCCTCTATCGGTTTAGATCAATTCAATCATTTGAAATTTGGAATATTTCTAGAACAGCTATTTGAGTCCCGGTTTAGAGGACTAATTCATACTGTTAATGATGATGTTGCCGATAGAGAAAAATTAGACAAAGGAAGTAGCCAACTGGTTAAAGGTAACCTAACCATCACAGAAAAAATTAATGATTTAAACTTTGATATCAGTATGCAGAGTTTTTTTCAAACCAATCCCCATTGTGCAGAAAAATTATATGAAAAAGTAATGCAATATATCCGTATGGAGAAAATACCAAGAGATAGCTACATTTTAGATTTATTTTGTGGAACTGGCACAATTGGACAACTCATCGCAAAAAGTTTTCCGGATGCTAATGTTATTGGTGTTGATGTTGTGAAAAGCGCTATTGAAAATGCCTCCATAAACGCTACAAAAAACAACATATCTAACATTACCTTCAAATGTGATGATGTGGGAAAATTTTTACTTCACAATCCAAACTACGAAAATAAAATTCACACGATAGTTATTGATCCTCCAAGAGCTGGAATTTCTCCAAAATCACTTCGTAAAGTAATAAGATTAAATGCCAAAAAAATTGTGTATGTCAGTTGCAATCCAGCTACCCAAGCAAGAGATTTAGAAACCTTGTCTTCAATGGATTATTCTTTAATTAAGTTCAGTTTAGCAGATCAGTTTCCACATACTGCTCATGTAGAAAGCATCATGTTGTTTAGCCGTAATCAGGAATAGAAACGATCCATTATAGTCCGAAATAATTGATTACTTTCTGATTCAGAAAGCTGACTTTTAACATTATAAATAATTCTTTTTTTAGATGGCTTACCGTTACTTTTTTTAGCTTGTTTTGCTAAAGTAGTTTTCAATTGATTATAAGGAAGCAAATTCAGCACTTGTCCTAATATACGATCTCCTAAATATTGTATACTGCTTTTAAAATTAGTGGAATATAATTCAGCTAATGAATCATCAATATCCTTTATAAAGGAATTAACAATCTTTTCGGTATGTATAGAGGAAACTACCAAGTGAATTCCTTCCGGATTTTGAAGTCTTCCAACGTACCATCCCTTGTCATTTAATAAGTCAGCTAGTGCATAAGTGCTTTTTTCTTTTACTTTAAACGCGATTAAACTCATATCAGGACTACCTATAAGTTCTAGGTGAATGTTGCTTTCAATATATCTTACCATAGCATCAACAGATTTCATAGTGCTTTTGGTTAATTCTAGATACCCATCTTCGCCAATATGATTCAGCGCTGTCCAAGTGGAAGCAACTACCCCACCTGGCTTTGTTCCCATGAAGGTAGTTGAAGCGTAAATGCCACCTTGCCAACCAGAATAAACGGAGTATTGAGAAAGTCTATGCTCAGAATTTCTATATAATAGTACAGACGAGCCTTTAGGTGCGTACGCATATTTATGAAGATCAACAGATAATGAAGTTACTCCTGGAAGAGTAAAATTAAAATCTTGTACAATTTTCCCCATTTTTTTTAAATAGGAAAGAAAAAACCCACCAATACAAGCATCTACATGCAACAATAAATTGTGCTTTACTGCCAGTTCTGAAAGCTTGCTTATGGGATCAATTGCTCCATATGGGTAAGCCGGTGCTGAACCAACTAACATTATGGTATTTTCATTGATTTCATTTTCAACGCTATTCAGGTCCCATTTTAGAACATCTACATGTATAATGACTGCTTTTACGTTAAGAAAACGTAGTGCCTTTAAAAAAGCAGGATGTGCAGTTGAAGGTAATATTACTTCCGGATTATCAACCAGCCTATTTTTTTTAGACCAATCTCTAGCTGATAAAAGAGCCAAAAATATGCTTTCCGTTCCACCACTTGTTAAATTTCCATATAATCTTACATCGGGTGATATTAGATTAGCCACTTGACTCACAATATCATTTTCCATTGATAATACACTTTTAAATAGTTGAGGATCAAAAGCATTTTCATTTAAAAATCTTGAATAAGCATTAGATATTACCTGAGCATACTCATCGCCAGGATAATATACTGCACCAAATGTTTTTCCTGATTTCCACTCCACATCCTGATTCTTAAAAGAGTCAAAAAAATCATGTAACTCCTTTTCCGAATACCCTTTTTTTGGAATAACTTTTTTCATTAGTACAATAGGTGCTTTTTAGATGCATTTTTCCAGCCGGCTCTACTTTCGTAATCCACAAAAAATATTTTTAGATCACACCTACTTTCATAATCCACAAAAAATATTTTTTTGTCTGCTCTAGATTCATAACCTACAAAAAACCATTTCCCGTCATTATTACCGGCTCTAGACTCATATTTAACCTTATAAACTAACAAGTCAGCTCTAGACTCATAATCCACCACAAAAACCTTTACATCAGCACGAGATTCATAATTTACTGAATAGATTTTTTGAGCTTCGTATTCGTTTAGAATCAAAACCAAAAATGACATTAATATCAGTTTATTCATTTTCATTTTATTTCTATAAATTTAAAAGAAATTAAGCATAATGTGTTTTCATATTAGCACAAAGGCATCCACACAATCTAGAAATAGAAATACTCCCAATGAGTTAGTAGACTACTATCATGTTTCAGGATTTGATCATCCTAAAATAGGTCTAGCATATAATGAGAACATCATTGTCTCACATTGGGGATTAATTCCACACTGGGTAAAAAACGAACAACAAGCTTTATCGATAAGAAGCAAAACTTTAAATGCTAGAATTGAGACCATAGAATCCAAACCTTCATTTAAAGACGTGAGCTTTAAAAGAGGAATTTTATTTGTAGATGGATTTTTTGAGTTTAAACATGAAGGAAGTAAAAAAATACCTCACTATATATTTAACGAAAATCCAATAGGAATTGGAACTATCATAAGTGAATGGATTAATCCGAGTTCAGGTGAAATTATTTCTAGCTTTTCAATTGTGACCAATAAAGCCTCAAATGTGTTGAAGAATATTCATAACAACCCCAAACTAAAAGAACCTAGGTCACCCCTATTTATAGATGTAAACAGAAAAAATAAATGGTTAAATGAAAACAATCTCAACTATCTACATAGTATGTCAGGTGAAATTGAGCAGGGTTTGAAATCTCATGAAGTAAATAAACTTTCAGGTGGGTTCTATGTTGGAAATAATCCTAGTGTTTTGAATCCTATTCATTCACAAACTAGTTTATTTAAATAAAAAAGCCTCATTGCGGTTGCAAAAAGGCTTCTAATTAGTCGGGGTGGCAAGATTCGAACTTGCGACCTCCTGCTCCCAAAGCAGGCGCGATAACCGGGCTACGCTACACCCCGAACTTTTGATGTGCAAATGAAAGCATTAAAACAGAATCTTCAAAATAATTCAAAAAATAAATTTAAGCTTATCCATCCAGAAATGTATATTTGTCATTCCTTAAACAGAGAGGTGGCCGAGTGGTTTAAGGCGCACGCCTGGAAAGCGTGTTGACGTGAGAGCGTCTCGAGGGTTCGAATCCCTTCCTCTCTGCTAACATATATTTTGATTAATAAACTTAATTAATATGTTAAGCAAACTAAAGTATTTAGGACTTTCGATTACTTCATTCGCTATTTTATTTAAACTTATGTCTTGGCAGCATGCTCAATATTTACTTATTACAGGGTTAAGTTTTTTGGGAATTTACTTTTTGATTAAAGTATTTAAAAATTAGATTTTATTCCAAACTATTTACTCCATTTAAGTAAAACTCTCAACTCATTTTTATAAATCAAAATAGATTGGACAATATCGTTAATTATGATTACTATTATGTTATTCTAATCTTTTATTCAGAGTTAACAAATTAATATGATAAATAAGAATTATTTCATTTTAATTCCTTTACTTCGAGAAAATCTTCATAAATCATGTCTATTTTAATTATACAAACTGGTGGGACTATTGATAAAATCTACCCGAAAAGTATACAAGGATGGGGATTTGAAATTGGTGATGCTGCCGTAGATCAAATATTATCCAGCAAAACACTATCAATTAATTACCGAATCGTTTCAGCTTGCAAAAAAGACAGCACAACGCTTAACGAAAATGATCTACATCACATATTAGACATATGTCAAAAATCAAAAGAAGAACAAATTATCATTACTCACGGCACAGATACAATATTAGATACAGCAAAACACCTTTCTGTTATTAAGGATAAAACCATTGTATTAACAGGATCATTTTTACCTTATGCGTTTAAAGGTTCTGATGCAGAATTTAATATCGGTATGGCGATTTCAGCAGTTCAGATATTAAATAGGGGAATATATGTATCTTTAAATGGAATTATTGCGAAGCACAATGAGCTACAGCGAGACGATTCAGGAAAATATCACACATAAAGTTAAACTTCCACAAAAAGAAGATTTAAAAAAAGCACAGTTGAGAATTAGTAAATTCATCAACAGGACTCCGGTTTTAACTTCTTCCACTTTAGATGAAAAATTGAAATGTAACGTATTTTTTAAATGTGAGAATTTTCAGAAAATGGGTGCCTTCAAGATGAGGGGAGCCTCAAATAGTCTACTTAAAATGGATGCAGATGAATTAAAAATGGGCGTAGCCACACACTCATCTGGAAATTTTGCACAAGCCGTTGCATTAAGTTCAAAAATGTCTGGAATTAAAGCACATATTGTCATGCCCACGAATGCACCCTATGTCAAAAAGAACAGCACCATTGGGTATAATGCTCGTGTAATAGACTGCCCTCCAACACTAAAAGACAGAGAAGAAACACTTCAAGAAGTAATTAATCAAACGGGTGCAGTAGCTATGCATCCTTATAATGATATAAATGTGATTGAAGGAAATGCCACAGCAGCTATGGAGCTTTTAGAAGATTATCCTGATTTGGATGCCATATTTGCGCCAGTTGGCGGAGGTGGATTAATTTCTGGGACCTGTTTAGCAGCCAAGTATTTTTCAAATGCAAAAGTATTCGGTGCAGAACCGGAAGGAGCAGATGATGCGTATCGATCCTTTCAAAAAGGAAAAATTATTCCCATGGTAAATCCTCAAACTATCGCTGACGGGTTAAGAACAAGTTTAGGAGAAATTGGATTTGAAATCATGAAAACACATCTAAATTCTATATTCACTGTTTCTGAATCTGAAATTATAAGTGCTATGAAGTGGATGTGGCAAAAAATGAAGATTATTATTGAACCTTCTAGCGCAGTTCCTTTGGCCGCACTCATAAAAAATCATGAACTTTTTAAAAATCAACATGTTGGCATTATCATTTCTGGTGGCAATGTAGACTTAGAAAACTTACCTTTTTAATTCAATTTTATGAAAAAAGTAGATCAATTACTAAATGAATATGGTGAGAGCCACCAAAATAAAACTAACAAATTCATTCACTGGTTATGTGTACCTGCAATCTTTTTTAGTATTGTTGGTATAGTCTGGGAAATCCCATTAGGACCTCTTGTAGACTTAAAATACAACGGGTATCAATATGTGAATTGGGCTTCGCTGACTCTATGTCTAGTTTTTGTTTATTATTTCACCCTTTCTCCCTTACTAACTGTAGGTATGATTTTATTTTCTGGTGGATGCTTGTATGTAACCAACCTTATTGAAAATTCAATTTTAGCAGGAGCCATTGGTCTAGATCTATGGGTCATTTCCATAATCATTTTCGCACTCGCATGGGTTTTCCAATTTATTGGTCATCATATTGAAGGTAAAAAACCATCATTTCTCAAAGACATTCAATTTTTGATGATTGGACCAGCCTGGTTAATGCACTTTATCTATAAAAAACTTCATATTCCCTATTGAGTTACATGATTCTTAAGTTGGCTAAAAATAAAAGCTCTCTTTTTGCGATTGGGTTTATATTCTTATCTACATTATTAATAAACTTTAGCCATCACAGGTGGCAACAGGAAGATAAAATTATAGAATGGGACATCAAGTCCTATTATGCTTACCTACCAGCTACCTTTATTTATCAAGATTTATCATTAGATTTTATTCATGACGAATCTGGAAAATTTAAGGACTTAATCTGGCCCATTGAAACTCCCCTAAAGAAAAAAGCCATCATTACTACCATGGGCATGTCCATCTTATATGCACCTTTTTTTGGTTTGGCTCACGTATATGCTAGTTTAAGTGATTATGAAGCGGATGGTTATTCTATGCCTTATCGGTTCGCATTGGTTTTTAGTGCTTTATTTTATGTCTTAATAGGGTTACTCTTTTTAAGAAAAACCTTAAAACACTTTTTTAATGAAGGGGTAACTTCTCTTGCATTATTAGCAGTTGGTTTAGGAACCAATTTGTTCTATTATACTACCTATGAAGCTGCTATGCCACATGCATTTAATTTTTCACTTATTTCTGTATTTGTGTATTATACCCTTCTCTTTTATCAAAACCCGAGTTATGGGAAAATAGGCCTTCTGGGGTTCTTAGCTGGGCTAATAACACTTATTCGACCAACTAATATTTTAGTACTTCTATTCTTTTTTCTTTGGAATGTATTTTCCCTTTCTTCTTTCAAGTCAAGAGTAACATGGTTTCTGCACCAGTATAAAATGGTTTTAATCATGGCAATTGCTTTTATTTTAGTATGGATACCTCAATTTACTTATTGGTACTGGGTTTCAGGAAAAATATTTTACTTCACATACGGAGAGGCTGGAGGCAAATTTTTCTTTCTTAATCCACAAATAAAAAACATACTCATCAGCTATAAAAAAGGTTGGTTTATTTATACTCCCATTATGTTTGTAGCCTTTATTGGTATATTTAGTTTACCTAAAATCAAAGAAGGGCTATTTGCTCCTGTTTTAATTTTCATCATCCTTAATATATACATTCTTTCTTCATGGTGGTGTTGGTGGTTTGGTGGTTCCTTTGGGCTTAGAGCATTTATTGATTGTTATGCGATAATGGCTATTCCACTTGGAGCTTTTTTACACTACGCATTCTCAAATAAATGGCTAAAATACACCTTACCCACCACTGTAATTTTACTGATTGGTTTTAATAATTTTCAAATTCAACAGTACAAAAACAGTGCAATACATTATTGGTGGATGAATGAAGAAGCGTACTGGGAAACTTTCCTTAAGTTAAGACCTACAGCACGTTATTGGGAAGTGATTACCCTGCCAGATTATGATAAAGCTAGAGAAGGAGTATATGTTGAAATAAAACCTGAATAAAGTTAAATTACGGCAGCCAATCTTACGGCTTGATTTATGGCTTCTTTCGCATCCAATTCTGCCGCCTTGTATGCTCCTCCAATTAATTGAACATTTGGATTTGCTAATTTAATTTCCTCATAAAGATCCATATTACTCACCTGTCCAGCACAAATTACAACATGATCAACATCTAGCACATTTGATTTGTCCTTTTTAGTGTAATGAAGGCCTTTATCATCAATTTTATTATACTCTACCCCATTTATCATTTTAACGTTTTTATTTCGTAAAGTAAACCGATGAACCCAACCTGTCGTTTTTCCTAATCCAGCCCCCACTTTACTACTTTTACGTTGTAATAAATAAACTTCCCTTGGATTTTTTGGTTTTTCTGCTCTAATTCCCTCAATTCCTCCTCTTGCATCTAGTTCCATATCAACACCCCATTCTTTCATAAATGCTGAAGTATCCAATGAAGTTGATTTACCCTCATGCGTAATGTATTCAGCTACATCAAAACCAATCCCTCCAGCACCCATTAATGCTACTTTTTTTCCTAATTTAACCTTGTCTTTAAGTACATCAACGTAACTGACTACTTTTGAATGATTTATACCTTTTAAATTGGGTGTTCTTGGATGAATTCCACTAGCAAGTATTACATGATCAAAATCAGTGGAATTTGAGGGCTCAAATAAAGTGTTCAATTGCAATTTAACGCCATATTTTTTTATCATAACTTCATAATACCGAAGAGTTTCATGGAACTCTTCTTTCCCTGGTATTTTTTTGGCCATGTTAAATTGACCACCAATTTCATTTGATTTTTCAAACAAGGTAACCTGATGACCTCTTTCTGCGGCGGTAGTAGCATAAGCCAACCCTGCAGGTCCAGCACCAACCACAGCAATTTTCTTGGGACTTTCAGACTTACTAATTTGAACTTCTGTTTCGTGACAGGCTAATGGATTAACCAAACAACTTGCTACTCTATAATTAAAAGCGTGGTCTAAGCAAGCCTGATTACATCCTATACAAGTGATAATTTCCTCCGGTTTGCCCTTCTTAGCTTTATTTACAAAATGAGGATCAGCCAATAATGGTCTTGCCATCGAAACCATGTCAGCATGCCCTTCTGCTAGTATTTTCTCTCCAATTTCTGGCGTATTAATCCGGTTTGTGGTAACTAGAGGAATATTGACCTCACCCATCATTCTCTTGGTCACCCAACTGAATGCTCCCCTAGGCACCATAGTTGCAATAGTTGGTATTCTGGCTTCATGCCAACCTATTCCAGTGTTGATTATAGTTACCCCTACCTTTTCTAGTTCCTTAGCCAATTGAACTATCTCATCCCATGTGCTCCCTCCCTCAACTAAATCAAGCATGGACAAGCGAAAAATAAGAATGAAATCTTTACCTACCTTATCTCTAATTCTCTTCACAATTTCAAGAGGAAACTTTATTCTATTTTCATAGACTCCACCCCATCCGTCGGTTCTTCTATTGGTACGTTTCGCAATAAATTGATTAATTAAATACCCTTCTGAACCCATTATTTCAATTCCATCATAACCTGCATACTGAGCTAAAGCAGCGCACCTAACATAATCATTGATGGTTTTTTGAATACCACGTTCACTCAATGCTTTGGGCTTGAACTTGGAAATGGGTGATTTAATGCTGCTTGGTGAAACCGCTAATGGATGATACCCATAACGTCCACTATGAAGAATTTGTAAACAAATTTTACCGTCATGCTTATGAACGGCTTCTGTGATTTGGCGGTGTTTTCTTGCAACTCGTTTAGTAGTTAATTTACTTGAAAATGGAGCTACCCAACCCTGTCTATTAGGAGCTATTCCTCCTGTAACAATGAGTCCCACACCTCCTTTAGCACGCTCTTCAAAGTAAGCAGCCATTCGTTGATATCCGTTCTTCACCTCCTCTAATCCTGTATGCATAGAACCCATTAACACGCGATTTTTCAAAGTAGTAAAACCTAAATCCAGTGGGGACAATAAATGTGGGTAGTGATTTTGCATGCTAATTCTAAAACTTAAATATATGTTTTAAAAAGATATTTTAATATTTAGTGTTGTTAATTTTAGGTAATTTTGAAAAATGGCTACAGTTGTTGTTGGTTTATCTGGTGGAGTAGATTCCAGTGTTGCTGCACATGTACTAAAAGAGCAAGGACATCATGTGATAGGGTTATTCATGCGTAATTGGAATGATGAATCAGTAATCATAGACAATGAATGCCCATGGATTGAAGACAGTAATGATGCCCTTCAAGTTGCAGAAATCTTAGGCATACCTTTTCAAGTGTTAGACTTCAGTAAAGAATACAAAGAACGTATTGTAGACTATATGTTTAAGGAATATAGTAATGGACGTACTCCAAATCCAGATGTACTTTGTAATCGAGAAGTAAAATTTGATTTATTTCTTAAAAAAGCACTTGAATTAGGTGCTGATTATGTAGCTACGGGACACTATTGCCGCAAAGAAACCCTAACAGAAAATGGTAAAGAAATTCACAGGCTACTGGCTGGAAAAGACGGCACTAAAGATCAAAGCTATTTTTTATGCCAAATTAATCAAAAACAGCTTTCTAAAGCGCTTTTCCCTATTGGAGGACTCAAAAAAACAGAAGTTCGAGCCTTAGCTAAAAAAATTGGACTAAATACAGCCGAGAAAAAAGATTCTCAAGGACTTTGCTTTATTGGAAAGGTGAAACTACCTGTTTTTTTACAGCAACAACTGATACCAAGGTCTGGGAAAGTCATTGAAATAGACAGAAACCACAACACATTCAATTCACAGAATCAAAAAAACTCGCACCAAGAGTACGCATTAGCACCTCAAATGGGCAAGGTTATTGGTGAACACCAAGGAGCTCATTACTACACCATTGGTCAACGAAAAGGGCTAAATATTGGTGGCACTCCTCTACCCTTATTTATCATAGGAACAGACACGACAGAAAACATAATTTACGTAGGACAAGGTGAAGATCATCCAGGATTGTTTAGAAATGGATTAACTGTAAAAAATGATGATATTCATTGGCTTAGAACAGATCTAGAATTAGAAGCTGGTGAAGAAAAAGATTTCTTATGCCGTATACGCTACCGACAATCCTTAACTGAAGCAAAACTTATTCAAAAAAACAACGAGTTACTGATTTCTTTTCCAAATGCCCAACGTGGCATTACCTCAGGTCAATTTGTGGCTTGGTATAAAAATGATGAACTAATTGGGTCTGGAGTCATAAATTAATTAACTTAGTGTTTAATGTACACTATTATATGATTCATGAAAGAATATCTTAACATCGGTGTTTCCGTAAGTATTTGTATCTTTTGTTATGACGAAGAACAAAAAAAAGTCCTCGTAATCGAAAAAGAAAATGATCCTTACAAAGGCGGTAAAACATTACCCCACCAAATGCTAAAACCTAATCAATCACTAGAAGAAGTCTGTAGTGAAATTCTAGAATATAACATTGGTAACAAAGATGTGTATGTAGAACAACTAAATGCATTTGGCAAAGTTTATCGCCATCCTTCAGGGAGAATAATTGACATCTCATTTTATGGGTTGGTCAACTTAGAAAAAGACAAGATTAAACTAAACGATGATAACAACGCAAGATTTGAAAAAATAGATAAATCGTTGGACCTAGTTTTTGATCATGATGACATTATTGATTTTGCTAGCAAAAGAATAAAAAGAAGAATGAAATATAGACCATTAGGTAAAAACCTATTGCCAGCTCAATTCACTATGAATGAGCTTGAAGGATTGTATTCATGCTTTTTAGGAAAACAATTTGACAAACGAAACTTTAGAAGGAGAATACTTGAAATGGACTTTTTAAAGGAAATTAAAAAAGTACAACGTAACACTCGTGGTAGAAAAGCTATTCTATATGAATTTGATCCTAAAAAATATAAGAATTACTCTAAAACAGGATTCTAATTTTATTCTTTATTCCATTTCATTATTAATCCTCTTCCTGGAGTAAAAGGAACTTCATTTTCCTCTAAATATTTTTCTAACCCATTTATCTCTGCATCTAATTTAGTCATCTGACTTATCACCTTCTCAAACTCAGATGATGCATTTTCATACAGCATTTTATTTGTTTCAGTGGGCTCTGAACGATTCCTCCACATATTCCAAATGGCAATCCCTACTTTGGATGCTATGGATTCATTTTGTTCCAAATCACGCTTGCTTAAGGAAGGATCTCCATACATGGTAATGGAAATATCATCTCGCATCTTATCTAATTGCTTCACTTTTTTAATTAGTTCTACATCCAAACCAGGATATGATTTTACAGCCGCTTCAATAAACTGTAAACGCTTTTTATCTTCTCTCATTACCTCTCCAGCTGCATCTATTGCTTTTCTTAATCGATCTACCTTTTGTTGAAAAGCCAATAATGCTTCTTTACTTTCAGCTGGTAAGCTAAGTTCTTCAAGCCATTCACATTCAAATGGAGTTTTATCTACCATTAATGTTGCTAAACCATCAACTACTTTGTGCAATGTGACATGGTAAGTACCTGGAAGCGCTAAAGGACCTGCATTGGCTTCACCATATCTACCAGGTTGAGATGTTTTTAGTTTTATATTACTTTGAGGAGTCATTCTGAAATCCCACACAATTCGATTTAAACCCAGAGATGGCTTTTCTACCATCTTACGGACTTCGTTGCCTTTATCATCATAAATTGTAAAAATCAAATAGGGCTTTTCTTGTCTATCTTCATTCCTCAGTTGATTTAGGGTAGGATATTCCACATCTTTATCCTCTTTTATTAACTTTTTCTCTGATTTTCTTCTTAAATCTTTACTTGTTTTCAGTGTATCGTTAAAGAAATACGTTATGACCGCTCCTAAAGGAGGGTTTTTAGCAGTATAATGAGATTCTCCTTGTGATCCTTTTCCTCTTAATCCTAGTGGTCTTGCATCCATATACATTAACGATTTTTTAATTTCAAATATGCTTGCTTTGGATGCTAAATTTGAAGATAAACTTCTTAATGAAGAATAATCATCTAGTACATAAAAACTCCTACCAAATGTAGCTAAGACCAAATCATTCTCTCTTTCTTGTATTTCAATGTCCTTTACCGCTATAGTTGGTAAACCTGCTTTAATCTGTTTCCATTCTTCACCTCTATCATAAGTAAAGAACACACCAAATTCAGTACCCACAAAAAGAAGATTGGGATCTACATGATCTTCAGCTAAATCATACACTGTTCCTCTGGCAGGTAAATTAGAGCTAATGGATTTCCAAGATTTACCCTTGTCTTTACTCACTAACACATAAGGTTTAAAATCACCATTTTTATGATTATTAAAAACGGCATAAACCACGTTTACATCGTGCTTGGATGCAACTAACGCATTTACATAAGTATCTTTGGGTACATTTTTAAACTTATCATACAATTTCCAATCTCCACCCGCATTTTCACTAACGTGAATCAAACCATCATCTGTTCCTACATATAATAAATCTTCTTGCAAGGGTGATTCATCTAAAGCCACAATATTGCCATACATGGTAGTAGATTTATTTTTCATCACTGCATCCGCACTCTGAATTCTACCCATTACTTTCAGCTGATTACGATCGATTTGCTGAGATAAGTCAGGACTGATGCATGTCCACTCATTTCCTCTGTTTTCACTTCTAAATAATCGATTTGCCGCAAAATATAATCGTTTGTTATTGTGGGGACTAATAAGCAATGGCGCATCCCAATTCCATCTTAATGCAGGCATACTATCGTGCGCCATGGGTTTAATTCCTACCCGTTCTCCAGATTTACGATCATAACGAACTAGCCATCCATACTGTGATTGAGCATATACAATATTAGGATCCTTAGGATCGATAGCACTTTCAAAACCATCGCCCCCATTGGTAATATACCAATCCGAATTCATGATGCCATGATTATTAATTGTCCTAGATGGCCCTCCTAAACTATTGTTATCTTGAGTCCCTCCATACACATTGTAAAACGGGTAATCATTATCTACTGCTACTTTATAAAACTGAGTAATAGGAAGGTTAGGTTTAAAATGCCAATTACTTGCATGATCCCAGGTCTCGTAAATACCTCCATCACAGCCCACAATCCAATGATCAGTATCATCCGGATCAATCCAAATACAATGGTTGTCTACATGTTTGCTTTTTTCACCTGTTTTTACCACTGTTTTACCACCATCAGCAGTATGATGTAGCCATGTATCCATAAAGAAAACTTTATTTTCATCTAATGGATCGCAAAATACTTCTTGGTAATAATTACCACTTGTCACATATCGATTTACCTTTTTCCAACTTTCACCCCGATCAGTCGATTTATACAAACCTTGTTTTTCCATCTCTGCTTCAACTAAAGCGTACAACACATCCGGTTTTGAAGGAGAAATGTCCATCCCAATTCTTCCTTTTATAGAACTGGGTAAACCTCCTCTTAGCTTTTTCCAATTTTCACCTCCATCTGTAGATTTATAAATTTGAGATCCTGGTCCACCCCCCACATATGTAAATACATGCCTTCTTCTCTGATGTGTAGTAGCATACATGATATCCGCATTTCTTGGATCAAGGTGAATTTCATTTACACCAGTGTGCTCATCTACTTCCAATACCAACTCCCATTCTTTACCTCCATTTGTGGTCTTATACAATCCTCTTTCCCCACCTTCTTTCCATAATGGACCGTAAGCTGCAGCATAAATTACATTTGAATTTGTGGGATGAACTGCAATCATACCGATGTGTTCAGATTGTTTTAACCCCATATTTTTCCAACTTTTACCTCCATCTAAACTTCTGTAGATGCCATCTCCATAGGCTACACTTCTTTGGTTGTTATTTTCTCCTGTTCCTACCCATATGGTATGCTCGTTACTAGGATCAATAGTGACACATCCAATACTAAATGAAGATTGCCCATCGAAAATAGGTGTATATGTATTCCCAGAGTTAGTTGTTTTCCAAACTCCACCAGATGCAACAGCTACATAGTATTCTTTAGGATTACGGCTATTGACTGCAATATCAGCTATTCTGCCTGCAGTTAGAGCAGGACCTATTGATCTAAACTTAAGCCCGCTAATATTTACTTTTTCTAGCGCTGACTTCTTTTTTTCTTTTTTACTACTATTTGCTTCTTGAGCATAAAAAGGAAGACTAAGTATTAAAGAGATGTATAATAATTTTTTCATGGTCTTAAATTATAAAAATTTCATATCACTCTTGGCATATGGATAAGCATTTAATGTAGCTATACCTTTAGCTAATAATTCTTGTTTATGGTTAAAAATTTGTCCTTCTACCGTGTAAAGTCTTTTACCATGATGTAATACCATTCCTACACCCTTCAATTTATCATGAAGGTAGGCAGGTTTAAGGTAATTAATTTTAAATTCTACCGTAGAAACTAATTTATGATCAGACATGGACTTAGTTAGTGCAGCTGTACCTACAATTTGATCAAAAACAGCCGCTAAAAAACCACCGTGAGCAGATTGATAAGTTGCCAAGTGATTTTGACTTACTTCCACAAAATAGTTTACCTCTCCCGGTTTAACAACCTCTAATTTGAGCCCCAAAAACTTTCCAAAATGATTGGTTTGGGCATATTTTTTAAGTATTTCTACATCATCCATATCACAAAGTAAAAGAATAATTTTTCTTTGCAATTCTTGAAGAAGATCAATTGATTATATTTGCGCTCTGAAATAAGAAAAACATGATTAAAATTACGCTGCCTGATGGAAACATTAAAGAAATGAAAAAAGGTTCATCCGCTATGGATGTTGCCTTATCCATTAGTGAAGGATTAGCTAGAAGGGTTTTAGCAGCGGAAGTAAATGGAGAAGTGTGGGATTTAACAAGACCTATTCCTACAGATGCCAATCTAAAGCTACTAAGTTTTTCAGACAAAGATGGTAAATCTACTATGTGGCATAGTAGTGCTCATATTATGGCAGAAGCACTTGAGTTTTTCTACCCTGGAATTAAATTAGCTATTGGACCTCCAATAGAAAATGGATTTTATTATGATGTAGATTTTGGCGAATACGAATTTACAGATAAAGATTTGGCTAAAGTGGAGAAAAAAATGCTGGAACTAGCCAGAGAAAAAAACCCATTTGTAAGAGAAGATGTAAGCAAAAAAGAGGCATTAAAATTTTTCAATACTAAAGAAGATCCTTACAAATTAGAGTTAATAGAAGAATTAGAAGATGGGACCATCACATTTTATTCTCAAGGTAATTTTACGGATTTGTGTAGGGGACCACATTTACCTCATACAGGCTTTATTAAAGCTGTCAAATTGTTAAATATTGCAGGTGCTTATTGGAGAGGTGACGAATCTAGAAAGCAACTTACAAGAGTATATGGAATCACCTTTGAGAAGCAAAAAGAATTAAATCAATACTTAGTCCAGCTTGAAGAGGCGAAGAAAAGAGATCATAGAAAGTTAGGTAAAGAACTAGAATTATTTACTTTTTCTGAAAAAGTAGGTCAAGGTTTACCGCTTTGGCTACCTAAAGGAGCTGATTTAAGAGAAAGATTGATGGACTTTCTTAAAAAAGCACAAGTTCAAAGCGGATATCAACCCGTTTCTACACCACATATTGGCCACAAAGATTTATATGTTTGTTCAGGCCATTATGATAAATATGGTGCAGATTCATTTCAATCGATTAACACACCGAATGAAGGGGAAGAGTTTTTACTTAAACCCATGAATTGTCCACACCACTGTGAAATTTTCAACGCTTCTCCCCGATCCTACAGGGATTTACCTCTGAGGTTTGCAGAATTTGGAACCGTTTATCGTTATGAACAAAGCGGTGAACTTCATGGATTAACTAGAGTAAGAGGATTTACTCAAGATGATGCGCACATTTTTTGCAGACCTGATCAGTTAGAAGAAGAATTTAAAAAGGTTATAGATTTGGTGCTGTATGTATTTAAAGCACTAGATTTTAAAGAGTTTGTGGCACAAGTTTCATTAAGAGACAAAAATAATCAAGACAAATATATAGGTTCTGATAAGAACTGGGACAAAGCAGAATTAGCTATTATCAATGCAGCTAACGATAAAGGACTTAGTACCATTATAGAATATGGTGAAGCAGCTTTTTATGGTCCAAAACTAGATTTCATGGTAAAGGATGCATTGAATCGATCTTGGCAACTCGGAACCATACAAGTTGATTACAATTTACCTGAACGTTTTGAGTTAGAGTATACAGGATCAGACAATCAAAAACATAGACCAGTTATGATTCATAGGGCACCATTTGGTTCACTAGAAAGATTCATTGCTGTTCTTATTGAACATACAGCTGGTAAATTCCCTTTATGGCTAAATCCAGAGCAATTCATCATTTTACCCGTTAGTCAACAGTATAATGATTATGCTCAAGATGTTTTAAAAATTCTAAAAAATTACGATATTCGCGGTCTTGTTGACGGAAGGGCTGAAAAAGTAGGACGTAAAATTCGAGATGCAGAGGTAAATAAGATACCATTTATGCTCATCATTGGAGAAAAAGAAGCTCATAATAATAGCGTTTCGGTTAGACAACAAGGAGCTGGGGATTTGGGTGCTTTTAGTTTAGACGAGTTTAGAGAACTTATCCAAAACAAAATCAGTCAAAGCCTATTAAAATTTTAAATGTTAAACTAAAAAAAGGAGGAGTATCAGACCTAGAAGACCAAACAGAGGGAGAATCATTAAAGAAGATCCCCACAGAATAAATGATAAGATCAGGGTTCCTGAAGTAAGAGTTGTTGGCGAAGACATTGCACAAGGTGTTTATCCCACCCACAAAGCGTTAAAAATGGCAGGAGAAATGGAACTTGATTTAGTGGAAATCTCACCAAATGCAAAACCACCTGTTTGTAAGATAATAGACTATAAAAAATTTCTTTATGAGCAAAAGAAAAAACAAAAAGAGCTTAAAGCCAAGCAAACTAAAATAGTCTTAAAAGAGATCAGATTTGGGCCTAATACGGATGAACACGACTTTCAGTTTAAATTAAAACATGCTATTAAGTTCCTACAAGAAGGAGCAAAACTTAAAGCTTTTGTATTTTTTAAAGGTAGAACCATCATCTATAAAGATCGTGGATAAATCTTATTACTAAAATTTGCTCAAGAATTAGAAGAGTATGGAATTTTAGAAAAAATGCCAGAGTTACAGGGTAAAAAGATGACTATCATCATTAACCCAAAAAAGAAATAAAAAATAATAACTACATAATATAAATGTTATGCCTAAAATGAAAACCAATTCCAGTGCCAAGAAGAGATTCAAATTCACTGGTAGTGGAAAAATTAAAAGAAAGCATGCTTTTAAGAGTCATATTTTGACTAAAAAAGCAACTAAAAGAAAAAGAAATCTGACTAAAGCTACCCTTGTAGATAAGTCAGATGTAAAGAACATTAAGTTGCAACTTTGCGCTTAATTGACTTTACGGTTATTATATGTTAAACCCGAGTTAAAGTCAATATGATAAGAACTGAAAAGTCGCTTTAATTCAAAAAACTTAAATTATGCCAAGATCAGTAAACAGTGTAGCAGCCAAGGCAAGAAGAAAAAAGGTATTAAAACAAGCCAAAGGTTACTACGGTAGAAGAAAAAACGTACACACTGTAGCTAAAAACGCAGTTGAAAAAGGATTACAGTACGCTTACAGAGATAGAAGACAAAAAAAGAGAAACTTTAGAGCACTTTGGATTCAGCGAATTAATGCTGGAGCTAGATTACACGGAATGAGTTATTCTGAGTTTATGGGCAAAATTAGCGACAAAGGTATCCTTCTAAACAGAAAGACACTTGCAGATTTAGCTATGAACCATCCTGAAGCTTTTAAAGCCGTTGTTGATTCCATAAAATAAATTATCAAATAGTAGTTATTAAACTAGGGGTTCAAATTGGACCCCTTTTTTTGTCCCAATTTCTCATAAAATCCAATTGTTCTAATTCAGATTTTAAGAATATACCAGCATTTAGCTGTAGAAGTCGATTTACACAATCGATTAATTTTTCATTTGATTGAAAATTGTCTCTGTAAAAATGTACAAATTTTAGGACCCAAAATGCATCAAATATGTTGAAAAATCGTTTAACCAAAGATGCATGATTTAGCGTGTTTTTTGTAAGTTCATTTTTTTTCTTCAACCATGTTTTCTCATTTAAAAATGCTTGGACAGATTTTGGAAAAGCATGATAATCAAGTTCATTTCGCAGAATCAGGTCAATCCATTTTTTTAGTTCCAAAAATGCATTAAATGAATAGGTATATGATAAATCTTTCTTGTTGTTTTTAGCTTCATACATGGCTCTTCCAGTTCCAAATGGCACTCTGTCTGAAATCCTTGATGATGGAATTACTTTGGTATTGTTTATTTCTCCAAAATCTTCACCTTTTATCAATTTATTAATGAAATAAAAATCTTCACCTGCTTTTCTTCGGTTCATGCCTCCTTGTCTAGCGTAAGCCAAGGCAGTAAGAGCAAAAGCACTGCCAATGGTATGAAAAGCAAAGGGAAAACCTACAAAAGACAAGGCATTTTTATAATACCTTAAATGCAGCTCATAACTACATATTAATTGATAATGATCATTAGCATATCCACCACTTAGCGGGTGTTCAAA
>JAYYEV010000019.1:0-40788 GCA_036159515.1 Bacteroidota bacterium
ATTACTGGAAAATGAATATCGTGTTACCATCGTAGAAAAAGATAAGGAAAGATGTGATGAAATAGCGGGTTATTTAAATAAGACACTTGTAATCAATATGGACGGTCATGATGTTCAAATGTTAGAAGAAGAAGGTCTAACTGATATGGACGCACTAATTTCTGTCACAGCAGATTCTGAAATGAATATCATGTCTTCATTAGTAGGTAAAAAACACGGAATTAAAAAAACAATAGCTAGAATTGAAAATTTTGATTATATCCATCTATCTCAATCTATTGGTGTAGATACTTTAATCAATAAAAAAATTATAGCTGCTAGCGATATATTCAAATTCGTGAGGAAGGGCAATGTGAGTTCTGTTTCTAATTTACATGGAGTTGATGCTGAGATTATTGAATTTGTAGTTAATGAAGGTTCAAAAGTGACAAAACACCCCATAAGAGAGCTTAAATTCCCTAAATCTGCTAACATTGCTGGTGTAATTCGAGATTCATATGCTATTATTCCTTTTGGAAATTTCCAACTGATGCCCAACGATAAAACAATTGTATTTTCCTTAACAGAATCTATCAAAGAAATTGAACAGTTTTTCCAGTAATAAAAAAGGTCTTTTTAATTCATCCGTAATAATATATGTAATTGGAACATTACTGCTATTAAATGGTTTACTCATGCTTAGCTGTGTACCATTTGCCATTTTTTACGATGACCAAAATCACATTAATACGTTTTTGCTTTGTAGTCTAATTACTACATCATTTGGCTTTCTACTTCGATTTTTAACTAAAGACGAAAAAAATGCTGAAATCAAAAAGAGAGATGGCTATTTAATTGTGGTAGGAGGATGGTTGTGTATGACTTTTTTTGGCACTCTACCCTATTTGTTATCCGATAGTATCCCCTCTTTTACAGATGCCTTCTTTGAAACCATGTCAGGTTTCACTACAACAGGGTCCACCATTTTAGACAAAATTGAAACACTTCCTAAGAGTATTTTGTTTTGGAGAAGTATGACGCAATGGATCGGAGGTATGGGAATTATCGTGTTGACAATAGCCATTTTACCCCTTTTGGGGATTGGTGGTATGGAATTATTTGTTGCTGAAGCTCCTGGCCCTACAAAAGATAAAATACATCCAAGAATTAAAGAAACGGCAAAAAGATTATGGATTATTTATTTTTCACTTACCGCATTAGAAACCGTAATTCTCATGTTATTAGGTCTGAGTTTTTTTGATGCCATTAATCATTCACTAACTACTACCTCAACAGGTGGTTTTTCAACTAAACAAGAAAGCATAGCAGCATTTCAGAATCCATTTGTTGAAGCTGTAATTGTAATTTTTATGTTTTTAGCAGGGACCAATTTTACCATGATCTATTTTGGGTTAAAAATGAAGTTTAGGAAAATTATTAATAATGATGAGTTTAAATGGTATTTATCGGCTGTGCTAATTCTTATTTTATTGCTTAGTTCCTACAGGACGCTTACTTCATCTTCTGATTTTATGCATTCATTCAGAGAAATTTCTTTTCAAGTAGTTTCTATTATCACTACTACGGGTTATGCTACTGCTGATTACACTTTATGGGGATCCTTTCTTACATTCATTTTTTTTCTATTTCTTTTTTCAGGTGCCTCAGCAGGAAGCACAAGTGGAGGGATTAAAATTGTAAGAATAATTTTATTGATAAAAAATGGTTTATTGGAATTTAAAAGGAGATTACATCCAAAGGCTGTCATTCCGGTTATGTTAAATAAGCAAGTTATTTCAAGTACCATAACCTATAATTTATTGGCTTTTATTTTCTTGTATCTCTTTGTATTTACACTTGGATCTATTTTTTTATCTCTATTAGGAGTAGACATGTTGACTTCAATTAGTGCTGTAGCATCTGCTGTGGGAAATGTAGGTCCTGGAATTGCAGATGTAGGTCCTTCCTTCTCCTTTTCACAACTACCCAGCTCTGCAAAATGGATTTTATCCCTGTTGATGCTCATGGGCAGGTTAGAGTTGTTTACGGTATGTGTTTTATTTACTCCCTATTTTTGGAAAAGAAACTAGTCTATTATGAAATTACTTTACGAAACACCTGTTGATTGGGCTATACAAGCTGTAGAGGATATGGATTCATTTTTACAGGATCACGCTGATGCCGAAAGAAAAGTGGCAAATATGTGCCTGTCATTGATTGCTAAATATCCTAACCGAGTTGAGATTATTGATGAACTTATTCAAATTTCAGTTGAAGAATTATTGCATTTTAAACAAGTTTATGAATTAATAAGATACAGAGGTCAGGAACTAAATGGTGTTTTTCAAAAGGATCCTTACATCAAAGGGCTTATGTCCATAGTTAGTGGAGATTCAGATCAATTATTTATGGATCGACTTATAATTGCATCTGTAGCTGAATTAAGAGGGTCTGAACGATTCAAGTTAATCGGTGAAGTTTGTGAGGATAAAAAAATTTCTCGTTTCTATTCAAATCTTCATTTACAAGAACTAGATCATATTGATTCTTTTATAAAAATGGCAAAAGTTTATTTTGACCCCAAAGATGTTGATCTGCGTACGATAGAAATACTTCAAAAAGAAGCAGAAATAACGTCCTCACTTCCCTGGAGAAGTGCAATTCACTGAAGTTTATAAACGAATAGGTGTTGTTATGTAAATTTTATTAGATTTACTACAGATGGATTTATCTATAGCTGATATAGGAAGTGTTAATCACCTTAAGCCCAAGAAAGGAAGACTTTTACTTGCTGAACCATTTATGGTAGACGATCATTTTTCTAGGTCAGTAATTTTCATTTGCGACCATAATGAAGATGGTTCTTACGGATTTATTATTAATAATGAACTGAACTTGAAATTAGATGAAATTATCCCAGAAAAAGGTTATCCACCATTAGATGTCTTTTACGGAGGTCCTGTTCATGCTTCTAATTTATTTTATATACACCAGTTTGGAGATATAATTAACAACTCCATAAAAATCACAGACGATATATGGACAGGTGGAGACTTTAATCAACTTATGGAATTTATTAATTTAGATATAATAGAATCGGCTAGAGTTAAATTTTTTCTTGGGTATTCTGGCTGGTCAAAAAATCAGTTAGAAGAGGAGATGGAGACTAATTCTTGGATTATTTCTGAACGAAAAAAGGTTGATGTTTTTAGAAACAACAAAGATTTTTGGAAAAACATCCTAGAAAATAAAGGTGGTAAATTTAAAGCTATAGCTAATTTTCCATTAAATCCGTCTGATAATTAACCACTTCTCGGTTGAGCAAATCAGTAAGCTTGCTTGCAAGGCTATTATAATATCTTTTATCCTTATACTGCCCTACCCATCTAATCCCCTTGATTGAATTGGTTATTATTATTTCGTCTGCAGAAAGCAAATGTTGTATTTGAATGGGGTTCTCATATACCAACATTCCATTGGTGATGGCAAGATTAATAACTTGCATTCTCATGATTCCACCAACACATCCTTCTGAAAGAGCTGGGGTGTATAGAACCCCATTGGAGGAAATAAATAGGTTTGAACTGGTGGTTTCAATGATGTTCCCATTTTCATTTTTTATGAGGGCATCATCTAATTGATTTTCCTTAAAATATACAGATGCTAAAACATAAAGTTGTGCATTAGCCAATTTATAAGGAGATAACATGTTTAGCGGCTTTAGGATGTCGTCATATACATCAATTTTCAATCCTTTCTTATTGGTAGAATATAAATTTTCCTTTAGCTTGAAGGTTTCAATGATGTAGCTCAGATCATTTGTTTTAGGAAGGTAGGTGCCTTTCCCACTTCTGTAAACACTAATTCTAACAACACCTCCTTCATAAATCTCATTTAAACGAAGTAAATCTATTATTATAGGTTCAATGTAATTTAAATGTAAAGGTTGATCAGAACATAACTTTAATCTTTTAATAGCTGAATTAAGACGCTTTAAATGATGTACCAGAAAAACAGGTTTCCCATTAATGATCTTGATGCTTTCAAAAGCGCCATCACCAAACGAAAATCCTCTTTTAATATCTTCATATCGAATATCGTCAACCTGAACAAATTCTCCATTAAAACACACTTTTTCCATCAGCAAGCGAATATATTATTATCCATTAATTAAAATACTTTAGGGTATAATTTGTTACGGTCTCAAAAAAATATTTAGCATTATTAAAATCAAAAAACATGATGAATAAGATACCGAAAATAGAACCACTAATATGCGCATCGTGAGCAATATTGGTATATTTTTTTTTAGACATATAATTTTCTGCCAAAATGTATAAAATCCCAAATATGAATCCTGGTATCCAAATTCCTGGCAATAATATTATTCCTAACTCTTTTAAGGGATTTAACACAATGTAGCTAAAAACTACAGCAGAAACTGCTCCAGATGCACCTAAACTGAGATAATTTGGATTATTTCCATGTTTATAAAGCGAAGGTATGGTAGCAAACATGGCAGCACATACGTAAAAGATTAAAAAAGTAAACTCTCCGAATGCCGCATGATTAGTAAAATAAAATTCTAGGTAAGGCCCAAACATGTATAACACATACATATTGAAAAATAAATGTAAAAAGTCTGCATGTATAAATGCGTGAGTAACAAGAAGCCAAATTTCTTTTTTATGTAAAACCCTTGAAGGAGATAAAATGAGTTTATTTTTTAAATTGTAATTATTAAAAGAAATCCATGAAATAATACATGTAATTAAAATAATTCCATAAGTAATCGTAGTAAACATGAGACAAAAGAAATTATTTTTAGTAAGTAAACAAGGTCTGTGAGATAAAATCTAAATCATTTTCGTTCATTTGTAGCTCATGTCAAAATCAAATTTTATAAATGAGTTTGTAAAAAGTGAAAATCAGGTTGGAGCTATAGCACCTAGTTCCAAATATTTAGCTAAAAAAATGTTAGCTAAAATAGATTTTTCCACCGATTTAAATATTGTAGAGTTAGGACCTGGAACAGGAGTTTTCACTTCTAGACTACTAAAAAAAATGTCATCTAATTCTAAATTGCTGTCTCTTGAACTCAACCCCTATTTTGCCTCAATGATTAGAAAATCTGTTCAAGACAGTCGATTTCAAATACGATGTGACAGTGCTGAAAATATAAATACTGTGCTAAAACAGACTCAATTTCCAAAGGTTGATTATATCATATCTTCTCTACCTTTAGCCGTATTGCCAATAAGACTTAAACTTCGCATAATTAATGAATGTAAAACAGCATTAAGATCTGATGGAGGATTTATACAATTCCAGTATTCGCTTAATGCAAAAGACTTATTATATAAAAAATTCAATTCCGTTGATATCACATTTACTCCACTAAACCTACCACCTGCTTTTGTGTACCATTGTTCTTTTTAGTGGCCCTTAACATCTCTCTTTTCCCAGGTGGGCCGGGAAGCCTTTCCACCACAAAACCAATCTGTTCCAGATCTCTTCTTACTTGACCTTTTGCGCAATATGTAACAAAAATACCATTTCTGTTCATGAGATGAAATATGAGTTT
Organism: Bacteroidota bacterium; assembly: GCA_036159515.1. Taxonomy (GTDB): domain Bacteria; phylum Bacteroidota; class Bacteroidia; order Flavobacteriales_D; family Parvicellaceae. Next base: position 5,564 of record JAYYEV010000019.1, read on the forward strand.
TAAAACAGATATATCCCAGAGTTTATCTTCTACTCTTGGACCAAATGCGTCAAAGAAAACTAAATCGTATTTTATAGTTGATTTTAGGTTTTGAACCATTTTTGAAGACTTGTTAATTATGATTCCATTTGCAACTGGTTGGTCCATATTCCATTTAAGATCGTGAATCATTGAATAAAGCTCATGTTGAAAGCCATTACTCAATTTATTAATTAACTTTTTGTCTACTGGGAATGGTTCTAGAGCATGATAGAACAAGTTATTCTTAAATTGATTTTCTATAAGGTAATTAATAGTATGAAAACAATTTAGTCCTGTTCCAAAACCCACTTCTAAAACATTGATTTGACTAGAATTTGTGTTAGATAATAAATAGGATAATCCGCTATGAACAAAAACATGTAACGATTCTGTATTGGCACCATGAATGGAATGATAATGTTCATTCAACTCACTATTGTAAAGAGTGTATGAGCCATCTGCTGTTTCTTTTAATTCTAAACTAATTTTCATTTATATTTCAAAAACATCTCCATCGTTAACTGCAATTGTATTTTCAAAAATGGCTTTAGCTTCTTCTTCAAAGTTTTTTATTTCGTTATATCTAGCAGAAAAATGGCCTAATATCAGCTTATCTACTTTAGCTTTTTTAGCAAGTGTTGCTGCATCCATTGCTGTGGAGTGCTGCGTTTTTTTTGCCCTTTCTTTCATCTGTTCAAGAAATGTAGCCTCGTGGTATAGTACATCTACATTTGAAACGATTGGAATTAGATTTTCATCATATTGTGTATCGGCACAATATGCGTATGAACGAGGATTGGGACTATCTTTTGTATAATCTTCGAACTTTAATATTTCATTATTAAAATCTACATCCTTACCCTCCTTTAATAGTTTCAATAACTCAAAAGGAATTGATTTATCTTGAATTTTTGTTTTGATAATGTTTCTATCCTTTTTCAATTCTTTAAATAGAAATCCACAACAAGGTATTGAATGCGAAACAGGAAACGAAAATACTTGTAAAACAGTATCTTCAAAAATCAATCTTTTGTTTTTAAAGTTAAGTGGATGGAATTCGATATTGAAACGAAATTGTTTTCCTGATATTTTAAAATGCAGGTCTATTATTTCTCTTAATTCTAAAGGTGCATAAATGTGGATGGGATTAATTCTACCAAGTAAATTCAATGTAGAAAGCAAGCCTATTAAGCCTAGATAATGGTCGCCATGAAGATGACTTATAAATATATGTTCAATTTTTGTAAACCTACATCCAAACTTTCTCAATTGAATTTGTGTTCCCTCACCACAATCTATAAGAAACCTTCTTTCTTGAATATTCAAAAATTGAGAAGTTGATCTTTTTTCAATTGTGGGTATAGCTCCACCTGAACCTAATATGGTGAGTTTAAATTTCAACAAAAAAAATCCCGTCTTGCGGGATTTTATTTTAATGATTTACAATTAAACGTTTAGTCAATTGTTGTGATCCATCTGAAATAGAATACATATATACTCCGTTCTGTAAAGACGTTGTATTAATCAAAATATCATTTACTCCTCTAACAGCGTCTACGGTACGTATTTCTATAGTCTCCCCTAATAGATTTGTTAATTTAAAATTTACTGAAAGATTTTTTCCACTGACAAATTGAATTTTACTTTCATTGTTAGCAGGATTTGGGATTGCATTATCCAACTTAAAAGTATTTGTGGTTAAATGATAAGATTCAACCCCTACAGGACCTATATTAATTACATACCCATCATATGTAAAGTTTTGTGGAAATGGATTGAAAAATATGGTCACCCAACCTGTAATATCAAGGGTAATCTGAAATGAACCATTCGTGGTAGGCATACCATCGATAGAGGCACAACCAGCTGAGTCTCCATACCAGGTACATGAAGGTACATTACACGAATAAGAAATACCAGGAGGTAAATTTGTAACATCATTTAACACTACTGAGTCAACTGGAACACCCGCAAAAAGAGTATCAATATCACCGGCATCAATGGGTACTTTAAAATTGACAATTTGTTGGTAAGCTATACCTATATCTCCAGACATGAAATTCGTTTGTTCATCAGGCCAAATGCCCCATGCCGAATCGGCATATAAAGGGTCTGGACTGCATTGAGAAAAGGATAAATTATACAATGAAACTGTAAAAAGTAGTAGTAGTAAATTTTTCATATATGATTTATTAGTTAATAATATCGTTCTCTGTTGAAACTATATTAAATACCGTATCCAGTTGTGAAATAGAAATTATTTTTTTTACTGACGGTTGTAAGCCAAATAGGACCATTTTAGAATTTTTTTCTTTAGCTAATCTGTTTCCTACTAAAAGTGCACTTAAACCACTAGAGTCACAATATTTAACTCTACTTAGATCAACAATGAAATGAGAAAAAGTTTGCTGACTCTGATGTAAAAAATGAGACTTTAGTTCTGGCGCATTAAGTGTATCCAATTTTTCCACATGACACCTGATTATTACTTTTTCTTCGTTATTTTCAATAATAAAATTCATAACTGTTTAACAAAAATAAGATAATTATTTATAGTTAGACTCTATTTAATCTACCAGCTAACAAATAAATTACAGCCATTCTTACGGCTACGCCATTTTCAACTTGATTAAGAATTAATGAACGCGAAGAATCAGCTACTTCTGAAGTGATTTCAACTCCTCTGTTTATGGGACCCGGGTGTAAAATGGTCACTTCCTTATTCAACTTATTAATGATTTCCATAGTTAATCCAAATTGTTTAGTGTATTCTCTTATTGATGGAAAATACTGAATCTCTTGTCTTTCTAGTTGTATCCTTAGCATATTGGCTATATCACACCAATGAAGAGCATTTACAAGATTATGTTCCACTTTAACTCCTAGATGATGTATATACTTTGGAATAAGAGTAGTAGGTCCACAAACCATAACTTCTGCTCCCAATTTTTTTAGCGCATAAATGTTTGATAAAGCTACTCTTGAATGTTTAATGTCACCCACTATGGCTACTTTTAGTCCTTTCAAATCACCAAATTTCTCTCGTATTGAAAAACAATCTAATAAAGCTTGGGTTGGATGCTCATGAGTACCATCACCAGCATTTATTACACAAGTATTCGTATGTTTAGCAATATGATTGGCTGCTCCCGGATGTGGATGTCTCATAACCACTAAATCCACTTTCATAGATAAAATATTGTTAGTAGTATCAATAAGTGTTTCTCCTTTTTTAACACTTGAGGATGAAGCAGAGAAATTGATCACATCAGCCGATAATCTTTTTTCAGCTAATTCAAAGGATAGCTTAGTTCTTGTACTGTTTTCAAAAAATAGATTTGCAATTGTAACATCTCTTAATGTAGGCACTTTTTTAATAGGCCTATTAATGATTTCTTTAAAACTTTCTGCAGTCTTAAAAATGGTATTTAAATCACTGGTTTTCAGGTCATTAATTGAAATTAGATGGTTTACGCTTAAATCATTCATTTTCATTAGGGGAATAAAGTAATATTTGATCTTTACCGTGGACTTCTTTCCATTGTACACTTACTTTTTCTTCATTTATGGTGTCAATAGATTGTCCAATGTAATCAGCTCTAATTGGTAGGTGCTGTGTAAATCTTCTTTCAATCAAGGCTAAAAACTCTACTGTTTTTGGTCTTCCAAAGGTCATTATTGCATCTAAACCTGAACGAATTGTTCTTCCTGTAAAAAAAACATCATCTACAAGAACAACCACTTTATTTTCAATGGTAAAATCAATATTGGTTACACTTGGGATTAGAGGCTTCTCTTTTCTTCTAAAATCATCTCTAAAAAAAGTAATATCTAAAGCACCTGTTATAACAGATTGCTTAGTAATTTTTTCTAATTCTTTTTGAATTCGATTTGCTAGATAGATTCCATTTGGTTGTAATCCGATAATAACAGTATCTGTGAAATCATCATGGTTTTCAATGAGTTGGAAACAAAGTCTTCTTAAGGTTAGAGAAACTTGAAGACTATTTAGAATCTCGGTTGAGTGCATTAAAAGACAAATATAGAACCTAAATGCGAATAATAGACTAAACTAACTTAAAAATCTTATGGTTTTCTCTACAACTTGATCTAAAGGTTTTGGTAGATGAGCCTCATTCCATGGATGTTTTGAGCCAAATGTATGATTTGTTCTTAGCTTAAGTAGACTTCCATTTTTGGCCCAGCTTAATAGTTTTAATGCATTTTCAAATCCAACAGCTAAATCCATAGAACCATGACATATTAAAGTTTTACCACAAAATTTTCTTAATGAAGATTCAATGTTTAAATTACTTTCGTTATCGATATAATTTTGGTAAAATTGGTATAGATGAGGCATTTTCTGTTTAGTTCTTTTGTTTTCTACATACCTCACCCCTTTCTCCTTCCATTTGTCAATTTCTCTTTTGTTAGGGAATCTGTTTTTATAATCTGAAACACTGGCCAATAAAATTAAGGATTCCACATTTAAACCTCTTGAACTTGCAATACAAGCTATACCTCCACCCCTACTATGACCCAATAGATGAATCTTTGCTTTTGTAAAATAGGTGAATTGACTTTTAACATAATTAATAACTCTGATTACATCGTTAACTTCAATGGAATAATTATTCTCACTAAATGCTTTTAAATCAGGGAAATCTATAGGGTTATTGATAGTTCCACCATTATGAGAAAAATTAAATTTCAGAAAATTAATGCCACTTTGAGCAAATTTTTCTCCCATTAAATTCCAACATCCCCAATCCTTAAATCCTTTATATCCGTGACAGAAAATGATTAAGTTCTTGTCATGATATTGAAAAGGTTTAGTTAAATCACATACTATGGGTTTTTCAGATTCCGTTCCTTGAATAAGAAACTTTTCCTTTATTGTTTTAGGCATCAATAATTGAAATCGAATTTATTATGTCTCCACCCTCAATCATATCTATTACATCAACACCCTCTACTACTTTGCCAAAACAAGTATGATTTCTATCCAAATGTGCTGTGTTTTCCCTAGAGTGACAAATAAAAAATTGAGAACCACCTGTGTTTCTACCGGCATGGGCCATAGATAAAACTCCCCTGTCGTGGTATTGGTTATCCCCATCTAATTCACAGTCAATAGCATAACCTGGTCCACCAACTCCTGTACCTTGTGGGCAACCACCTTGTATTACAAAATCAGGTATTACTCTATGGAATGTAAGTCCATTATAAAAACCACTATTAGATAAATCAACAAAATTTTGTACTGTTTTAGGAGCATCGTTTTCATAAAACTCTACTTCCATTTTTCCCTTTACGGTATCAATAATTGCTTTTTTCATTTTTTAATTTTTATCGTGTTAACTTTTTATATTTAATACGTGTAGGTATGACGTCTGACCCAAGCCTTTTCTTTCGGTTTTCTTCATAATCTGAATATCCACCTTCAAAATAATAGACGCTAGAATTACCCTCAAAAGCTAGAATGTGAGTACAAATCCGGTCTAAAAACCACCTATCATGTGAAATAACCACTGCACAGCCAGCAAAAGATTGAATCCCTTCTTCTAATGCTCTTAATGTATTTACATCAATGTCATTTGTAGGCTCATCTAGTAATAACACATTTGCTTCCGTTTTTAAAGTCATGGCAAGATGCAATCTATTTCTTTCTCCTCCAGATAAGACACCTACTTTCTTTTGCTGATCAGCACCGTTGAAATTAAATTTAGACACGTAAGCTCTAGAATTAATTGACTGTCCTCCTATTTCAATAACTTCATTTCCTTCGCTGATCACGTCCCAAACCGATTTATTTGGGTCAATAGATTTATGTCGTTGATCTACATATCCAATCTTTACGGTAGAACCAATGCTAATTTCTCCCTTATCTGGAGATTCTTCATCCATAATCATTCGAAACAAAGTGGTTTTACCAGCTCCATTAGGTCCAATTACACCTACTATACCTGCAGGTGGTAGTTTGAAATTCATGTTTTCATACAACAGATTCTCATCGTACCCCTTTGCAATATCATTTGCTTCAATTACTTCGTTCCCTAATCTAGGACCGTTAGGAATAGGAATTTCAATTTTAGCTTCCTTTTCTTTGACGGTTTCATTAAGCATGGACTCGTAATTTTTAAGTCTTGCTTTGCCCTTGGCTTGTCTGCCTTTAGCCCCCTGTCTTACCCATTCTAATTCTCGGTCTAGTGCCTTTTTACGTTTACTCTCTGTTTTTTCTTCTTGGGCTAATCTTTTTGATTTTTGTTCTAACCAGGAGCTGTAATTCCCTTTAAACGGGATACCTTCACCTCTGTCTAATTCCAATATCCAACCGGCCACATTGTCTAAAAAATATCTATCGTGTGTTACAGCAATAACAGTTCCCTTATAGTTTTGTAAATGTTGCTCGAGCCAATGTACAGATTCCGCATCTAAATGATTTGTAGGTTCATCTAACAATAGGATATCAGGTTGTTTTAATAATAATCTACACAGCGCCACTCTTCTTCTCTCACCACCTGACAACCCTTTTATGTTTCTATCTCCTTCAGGAGTTCTAAGCGCATCCATTGCCAACTCCAATTTAGAATCTAAATCCCAAGCATCTAATTGATCTATCTTCTCTTGTACTTTACCTTGTTTGTCAATTAATTCGTTCATTTTATCTGCATCATTCATGATTTCTTCATCCATGAATTTATTGTTGATTTCGTCATATTCTTTAAGTAGATCTGCTACTTCCTGTACTCCTTCTTTAACAATTTCTTTTACTGTTTTAGTTTCATCAAGTTCAGGCTCCTGAGGGAGGTAACCAATGGTGTATCCTGGAGAGAAAACGACATCACCTTGAAAGTTTTTATCGATACCTGCAATAATTTTCATAACTGTGGATTTTCCAGCTCCATTTAAGCCCAGAATTCCAATTTTAGCTCCATAGTAAAATGATAGATGGATATCTTTGATTATTTGTTTTCCTTGTGGTGTGTTTTTACTCACATTCACCATAGAGAATATTATCTTTTTGTCATCTGACATAATGTTTAATTTTTAGTCATTTTATCGTAAAGCTTATTAAAGCTTTCTGCAACTTTTTCATTAGAAAAATGTTGAATTGCATAATTACTTATTTTTTTATAGTCGAACTGATTATAGTTAGCAATCATCTTTTTCATGCTTAAATATAATTCTTCTTCTTCTTTTGGTTTGACCATGTAACCAGCAAATGAATTAAAAATTTCAGGAATGCCCCCCACATTTGTAGTAATTATTGGCATTCCTGTTGACATAGCTTCAAGTAATACTAAAGGTAAATTTTCAATGTTACTAAATAATACAAAAGCATTTGCGTTGTGCATCTCAACAGCAATCTCGTTATATGTTTTTTCCCCTTCTACTTCAACTTTGTCATTTAACTCATGTTTGTTTATTAAATCAATAATGTAAGAATTATCACCCTCTCCTATAATTTTAAGTGTAACATTTTCCTCCTGTAATTTTGAAAAGGCTTGAATTATACCACTTATATTTTTTATATCATCATCTAACGTAGAAACGTGTAAAAATTTGAATTTTGTGTTGATTGTTCTTTTTACAGGACTGAATAATGCTGTATTAACCACATTTGGAATCACATGATAATTAGCTTTTAATCCTTGTTCTTTCATTCCTTTTAGCAATTGTTCAGAAACTGGACAAATAGCATATGCGTTTTTAAAGCCTTTTTTAATTAATATCGACTGAATAAATCCAATTCTTTCATTTTTTAAGTTCTGAAAACCATGCCAATTTTCTGATACCAAAAAAGGAGTTTTTTTGATCCATTTAATATAAAGAGCTTGCCAAATAGCTGGATGCATGATGTTCATATGAACCAAATCAAAATCAAAATTTAAGGATACGTATTTTAAACCCCTCAAAAAAGCATTGAAGTAATTTAAGTATTTGAATAAACCTCTTTTAAAATAAACAATTGTAGTTTGTATTCCATCAATAGATTCTGAAACTATCTCATAATCTTTTATAGAGTCATCAGCTATTATGTATAGCACATGGACTTGATTTGTTTTTGAAACGGCTTTTGCATGATAGCTTACAAAATTTCCTAGGGTTGAATGAACTCTGCTTGGGTACCAAGAACTTAAAAAAAGAACTTTTTTCACTAGTCTAGTTTAAAGTGAGGATAATTCGCTTAATCTTTCTTTAAGAATTTGAATTTGGTTTTCTGCGTCACTTTTTTTCTTCAACTCCATATCCACCACTTTTTGAGGTGCATTAGCCATGAATTTTTCATTATCTAATTTTTTCATTACACTTTTAAGAAAACCTTCTTTATCGTCTAATTCAGACCTAACTTTTACCATTTCAGCTTCTAAGTCAATTCCTTTACTAAATGGAACAAAGAATTCATTATTATTTACAACAAATGAATTTGCCCCTTTAATAGAGCTATCTACAAATTCAATTTCCTTTATGTTTCCTAATTTGATTATTAATGAATTAAAGAGGTTATCCCATCTGTTGTTAACTCTAATATTGAAATCTAAAAGAACCTTATTGGCTATATTATTTTCTTTTCTAATATTTCTAATGCCAGAAACTACATCTTTAAAGGTGGTAAATTGGTTTAAAATATTGTGATCTGGCGAGTTGACTTCAGGCCACTTTTCATTTACAATAAAAGACGAGGCCTCTCTCTTTTCAATTAGTTGCCATATTTCTTCACTTATAAATGGTGTAAATGGGTAAACCAATTTTAAAATTTTATCAAAAATACCAATGGTCTCTGTATAGGTTTGTTTATCAATAGGATGACCATACGCGGGTTTGATCATTTCTAGATACCAAGAACAAAAATCATCCCATACTGTTTTATATGTTGACATTAATGCTTCAGAAATTCGAAATTTATTGTAAGATTCATTTATGGATGTAAGGTTTTCATTAAACTTCGATTTAAACCATTGTATTGCTACTTTAGAAGAGTTTTCTTGTTTTAATTCTTCACTAACAGACCATGAAGAGATGAGTCGATAGGAATTCCATATTTTATTAGTAAAATTTCTCCCTTGTTCGCATAATGCACTGTCAAATAAAAGATCATTACCTGCTGGTGAAGAAAGTAGCATTCCTACTCTTACCCCATCAGCACCATATTTCCCTATCAATTCAAGCGGATCAGGGCTGTTGCCAAGTGATTTTGACATTTTCCTCCCCAATTTGTCTCTAACAATACCCGTAAAATACACGTTTTTAAAAGGTGGGGATTCTTTATATTCATAGCCAGAGATTATCATTCTAGCTACCCAAAAAAACATAATTTCTGGTGCAGTGACTAAATCATTTGTAGGATAATAATAATCTATTTCTTCATTTTGATTAAACCCATTAAAAACAGCTATTGGCCAGATCCAAGAAGAAAACCAAGTATCCATGACATCCTCATCTTGTATGAGGTCAGATTCTTTATACTTTTTATTGGATTGTTTATTTAGTTTTTCTAATGCTTCATCAATGGACGGAGCAACTATAAAATCGTCTTTCCCTTCACCAAAATAATATGCAGGTATTCTGTGACCCCACCATAATTGACGAGAAATACACCAATCTCTTATATTTTCCATCCAATGTTTGTATGTGTTTTTGAATTTTTCCGGATGAAATTGGACTGTATTGTTCATAACATTATCCAGCGCTGGTTTACTTATTTTTTCCATTGCACAAAACCATTGCAATGATAATCTTGGTTCAATTACAGCATCTGTTCTTTCTGAAAAACCAATTTTATTTATGTGGTCTTCTTCTTTTATAAGGTAACCCGTATTATGTAATTCATGTGCTATTTTGCTTCTCACTTCAAATCTATCCTCTCCTACATATAGCTTAGCATTATGATTTAAAGTTCCATTCGGGTTTAAAATATTAATAACTTCTAACTTATGTTTTTTGCCAATTTCATAATCATTTGGATCATGTGCCGGTGTGATTTTTAAACAACCTGTACCAAATTCCATATCTACATAATCATCAAAAATGATAGGAATAGAACGATTAATAAGTGGAACTAATACTTCTTTTCCTGCCAAATGGCTGTATCGATCATCTTTTGGGTTTATACAAATTGCAGAATCTCCAAGAATTGTTTCTGGTCTTGTAGTGGCGATTTGGATCCACTCATCTTCTGAGTCTTTTATTTTATATCTAATATAATATAACTTCGAATTAACTTCCTTGTAAAACACCTCTTCATCACTTAATGCAGTTTTAGCCTCAGGATCCCAGTTAATCATTCTTTCCCCACGATAAATAAATCCTTTATCATGTAGATCACAAAACACGTTGATGACTTCATTATAGTAATCATCATCCATGGTAAACGTAGTTCTATCCCAATCACAAGATGCGCCTAATTTTTTTAGTTGTTCAAGAATAATTCCTCCGTGTTTATTAGTCCATTCCCATGCATGTTCTAAAAACTCATCTCTTGATAAATCACTTTTTTTAATTCCATCAGATTTCAATTTTTGGACTACTTTGGCTTCTGTAGCTATTGACGCATGATCTGTACCAGGAACCCAACACGCATTTTTACCTAACATCCTTGCTCTTCTTACGAGGACATCTTGAATAGTATTGTTAAGCATATGTCCCATATGTAAAACACCTGTAACATTGGGTGGAGGGATAACTACAGTGTATGGATCTCTATCGTCAGGTGAAGATTTAAATAGATCAGCCTGAATCCATTTAGAATACCACTTATCCTCTGCTTTAGCAGGGTCATATGTCTTAGAAACTTCCATTTTCTTGATTGTAATTTTGCAAAAGTAAACTTAATATCCTAAATAAGAAGTTGTATTTCAATCCATATCATTTTTCATATTAACAACCAATTTTTTAAAATTTCCTTACCATACTCAGTCAATATGCTTTCTGGATGAAATTGAATTCCAAAAATTTTAAATCTTTTATGTCTAAATGCCATGTTTAAACCGATGTTATTTAACGCTGTTTCAATTAAATCATTGCCTAGATTTTTGACATTCCATGAATGATAATGACCTATTTTAAATTTTTCGGGGATGTTTTTAAATAAACCTTCATCATTAACAACTCGTAATTGACTTGAGATACCGTGTCTCACTTGTTCTAAATTATATAAAGTCGAACCAAAATAGGAAGCTAAATATTGATGACCCAAACAAATTCCTAAAATTGAATGTGACTTGTGGTATGTATTAATAATCTCCTTAAGATAAGTATATTCATTTGGGTGACCAGGTCCAGGAGAAATTAAAATATGTTTTACATTGTCAAAAAGCTTTTCTTCTAATTGATCTTTCCTAACAACCATTACTTCTGCTTGTAGACCCTCTAAATAATGGACAAGATTAAACGTAAATGAATCAAAATTATCGATTATAACGACTCTAATGATGTTAGATTTCATTTGATAATATTTATTGCCCTCAGGTCTTGAAGATAAATTTATATTTGCTTCGAAATATACAAATTCATGCACCAATTATTGTATTACCTAATTATTATTCCACTTTCCTTATTGCCGTATCTTATTTTATATGTAATATCTGACCTTCTATGCTTTATACTAAAGAACATATTTAAATATAGAAAAGACATCATCCTTGGAAATATTAAAAGATCATTTCCAGAAAAAACAGTCGATCAGCACCTTGAAATTTATGCCAACTTTTACCGACATTTTTGTGATTTATTAATTGAAAATCTAAAAGGCTTTACCATAACAGAAACACAAATTAAAAACAGATTGAAAATGTCCAATCCTGAATTAGTTAATGAATATTTTGAAAAAGGGAAAAGCATCATTCTTATAGGAGGACATTATAACAACTGGGAGATTACCGCTCAAGGTTGTCCAATCTATTTAAAACATGAACTATATGCCATTTATAAACCCCTTAAAAGTATCTTTTACAATAACAAAATGAGAAGTACTAGAGGGAAATTTGGTTTACGTCTTACTCCTATGAAATTAACCAAAAAATCTTTTGAGTTAGAATCTTCAAATCCAAAAGCAATCATTTTTGGTTCCGATCAAAGTCCATCAAATGCTAAAAACGCCTATTGGACAACTTTTTTAAATCAAGATACAGGTTTTTTATTCGGTGCAGAAAAGTATGCTAAAGATTACAACTACCCTGTTATTTATGTGCATATAGAAAAGGTTAAAAGGGGATTTTATAATGTGAATTTTGAACTGATTAGTGACGATCCTAAATCGCTAAAACATGGTGAAATAATGGAGCTTTTTTCAAAAAAATTGGAGAAAAATATTGTAGATATGCCTCCTTATTGGTTGTGGAGCCATCACAGGTGGAAAAAATCTAAACCATTGTAAATAAGTTTATTATCCATTTTTATTCGTTTTTATACGGATGTTAAATGATTAATCTCCGTTTATAATTTTCTTTTAAGCATTCCTTTGTGATGTCAATTCCGGAAATGACCATTTATAAACTAATAATAAATCACATATGAATAAAATAAGAAATAAAGTACAATTAATAGGAAATGTAGGAGCGAAACCAAATATTGAGCAAACCAAAAATGGACATGTATACACTAAAATTTCTCTTGCCACAAATGAGTATAAATATGATGAAAAAGGTGAAAAAAGTCAACATACATTGTGGCATCAGGTTATAGCTTGGAATAAACTTGCTAAAAAAGTAAATCAGTATGTTCAGAAGGGCCAGGAAATATGTATAAGTGGTAAACTAAACCACAGAACTTTTGAAGATCTAGATGGGAAAAAACAATATGTTACTGAAGTTATTGCGGATGAAGTACTTTTTCTAAAAAAGTAATATGTCCAATTATTCTTGGGACCAACGCATGTTGGTCCTTTGAATTATTTTTGTAGTACCTTATTAATAAACTCTAACCATGAGAATTGGTCAGCTTTAATTTTTGCGGCATTTTCTATTTTCTTTCTTAGTAAATCATTATCGTAAAAGTTCAGAATATGTTTTGCAATTTCTGATGAATTTGGTTCAGAAATAAATCCATCATTATTATGCTTAACTACTTCAGGCAGACCTCCTACATTATTTACAAGCATGGGTTTTTGATAATGAATAGCAAGTTGAGTTATTCCACTCTGAGAAGCAGTAATGTAAGGTAATAAAACAAGGTCAGCTACTTCAAAATAACTTGAGACCTTATGATTTGGAATGAATTTATCATGAATAATAATGTTATTTAATTTTAATTCTTTTATTAATTGTAAATAGCCATTTTTATCGTCATAAAACTCCCCTGCAATTAATAATTTTAATTTTCGGTCCTTTAATTTGGGGTGACTCATTGCCTCAATAGCTAAATCTAATCCCTTATATTTCCTAATCAAACCGAAGAACAATATATAATCACTATCATCTAGTCCTAAAGTGCTAAGTGCTTCTTTCCTAACAGGTTTTTCGCTATAAATATTATAAACTGGGTGAAAGAGTGATGTTACTCTAAAATCAGAACTTATGGTCTTTATTTCATTAGAAACTTTATTGCTAAGGGTGTAAATGTGGTCACATTGTTTCAAAAAATAGCGAACCAAATTAATGTCACCTATTCTTTTTTCGTGAGGTATAGCATTATCTACAATTCCATACACACGGTAATTTTTATTTCTAAGTTTTTTAGCTATGTATCCTAGGCATGGAGCGAAAAATGGCATCCAAAATCGAATGAAAACTTTATCAGGATTTAATTTAATTATCTCCTTACATGTTTTTATCCATGTAAGTGGATTAATGGAATTTATTAAATTCAGAATTTGAAATGAAAAATTTGTTTTTTTCTCTACTCTGTACTGTGTTTTGCCCGGAAAAAGAAAAGAGGGATATTGTAGCTTGAATGATATGATGGTAACATCGTGACCATTTTTTTGCAATTCAGAAGCGAATGCTTCATTAAAGTCTGAGATGCCACCTCGGTATGGATGAGCAGGCCCAACCAGCACAATTTTACTCATCTAAATTAGCTTTGTGGCTTATTTTATACACATTTCGTTTTGGTGAATTTCTAGCAACCATTTCTCCCAAAAACCCAGCCAAAAATAATTGAACGCCTAAAATTAAAGCTGTTAGCGCTACATAGAATTCAGTTCTATTAGCAATTAATTTAGCGCCCTTATTCAAAAACAGCTTATCAACTCCAATATATATTAAAAATAAAATGCTGATTAAAAACATTAAGGTTCCTAAGGAACCAAATAGGTGCATAGGTCTTTTACCATATTTACCCATAAATGTAATACTGAATAAGTCTAAAAACCCAAAAATAAAACGTTCTAATCCAAATTTTGAAACACCATGCTTTCTAGCATAATGAACAACAGTCTTTTCGGTTATTTTATTGAATCCAGACCATTTAGCAATAACAGGAATATATCGATGCATTTCACCATAAACTTCAATATTTTTCACCACTTCAGCTCTGTAGGCCTTCAAACCACAGTTCATGTCATGTAATTTAATGCCAGAAACACGCCTTGTAACCGAATTATATAGTTTGGTTGGGATAGTTTTTGATAATGGATCTTTTCTGTCTTTTTTCCAACCAGAAACAATATCAAATCCATCTTTGATAATCATATCATACAATGATGGTATTTCATCAGGCGAATCTTGTAAATCTGCGTCCATAGTAATCACCACGTCACCTTTAGTATGATCAAAACCTACATTTAATGCAGCAGATTTTCCATAATTTCTACGAAAGGAAATTCCTTTGATATTGCTGTTTTCTTTACATAAATGAGAAATTATATTCCATGAATCGTCTGTACTACCATCATTTATTAGTAGAATTTCGTACTTGTAGTTATTGGAATCACATACTTTTTTAATCCAACTTGTTAACTCAGTTAAAGAGTCTTGCTCATTGAACAGTGGAATTACTAATGATATATCAACATTCATTAGAACAAATATATTCAAGATTAATTATTAGTAATGTTCATCAAAATAATTTTAAGTACTTAAATGTTAATGTTTTAAAAATTATTCGCTTAAGATTGCCAATTCGTACCTAATAATTATGTTTGTAGCATAATGAAAGCCCTTATATTTAAAGAAGTTCGTTCTTATTTTAGTTCCATTATTGGCTTTATTACTATAGTTGTATTCCTTATTATAACAGGTGTGTTTTTGTGGGTAATTCCAGGTAATTTCAACCTGCTAAATATGGGTGAATCCTCCTTAATACCCTTTTTTAAATTGGCGCCATATATATATTTAGTATTGATTCCAAGTTTTACCATGAGGTTATTTGCTGAAGAACACCGAACAGGAACATTTGAACTTTTAAAAACAAAACCCATTACTACATTGCAAATTGTGATTTCAAAATACATTTCAGCTTGTGTTTTGACTTTGTTTACGCTTATTCCCACATTCATATATTATTTATCAATTGTTTTTCTGGGAGAAGAAATTGGAAATATAGATCATTCTTCTACGATTGGCAGCTATCTTGGGTTAGTTCTATTGGCCTTTTCATTTGTTTCTATAGGTATGTACTGTTCCTCCTTAGTTAAAAACCAAATTGTAGCATTCATTTCTGCAGTCATACTGAACTACATTATATATGAAGGGTTCTACTTATTTGCTGATCTAGTAGTTCAACCATTCGATTATTATCTTTTAAAATTTAGTATGCTTGAGCATTTCAAATCATTTGAAAGAGGAATTTTGGATTCAAGGGACATCTTCTTTTATTTATCTGTTTCTATCTTTTTTATAGTTACTACTCGGTTGTTTATTTCTACCAAAAAAGCTTAATGAAAAGGTATAATTACATAAAATTATCTCTATTACTATTGATACTTTTAGGAATTAATTATTTAATTTCTTTTTCTTTTTTTAGAATTGATTTATCTGAAGACAAAATCTATGAACTGTCCCCGTACACTAAGGATAAATTAGAAAACCTTGATGACTATTTAAAAATTGACGTCTATTTAATAGGTGATTTCCCAGTAGAAATAGAGAAGCTTGAAAATGGACTATTAGAAAAACTACAAGAAATTAAGGTCTATGGTGGACAAAATTTAGATTTATCCTTTATAAACCTTAACGAAGACTTAGAACTAGCTGAAGATTATAAAAAACAAGTATTTGATAATGGAAACGGTATTAAACCTGCCTACATAGATATCATAAAAGATGATAAAAGAGAAATCATTGAAATTTGGCCTGGTATAACTTTACAAATGGGAGACTATAGTATTCCTGTTCAATTACTTTCCCCTTCAACACGGGATAATCCCTACCCCATTAATCAAGCAGTCACCAACTATTTTATAGATCATATAGAAGAAAATATTGTTATTGGCTTAGATAAGTTACTAAAAACTGAGAAAAAAAATATCCACTTTCTACAAGGGCACGGAGAATTATCAGTTTTTGATCAAAGAGAAATTTGGTTTTATCTGCAAAAAAACTTTGTTGTAGATACTCTCAATATTAAAGAACTTAAAACTGGAATTTATAATAAAGCTGTTGATTTTGGACTTTTGGGATTTGATTCTTTATTAAAGAATGAAGTTGATTCATTTTCTATAAACAATACTCTTGTTCCTGTTCAAGAGAACAAACGTATAATTTCTAGTTATTTGAAAAATAAGTGGCTCAATATCTTTAAAAAAAATCCTAACAATATAATAGAAAGATTAGATGCCCTAGATGAAACAGATTTATTGATCATTTCTAAACCTAGAACAACTTTTACTATCAAAGAAAAGTATGTAATAGACCAATATGTAATGAATGGTGGGAAAGTTATATGGCTAATTGATATGATGGATGTAAACGAATCATTTCTAGCTCAAAAAAACAGATTAGCATACAATGAGGTTTTAGATCACGAATTGCAATCCTTTCTCTTTAAATATGGTGTTCGATTTAATAAGGATATGATTTGTGATGATCAATGCTGCCCTGTAGTTAGAGAAGATAATCTTGGTATAGTGTCAAAATGGTTTTTCTATCCAATGTTGAAGAACTACAATAATCATATTTTAATGAAAAATGTATTACCTATAAAGGGTAGATATGTGTGTTCACTGGACACCGTAGGAGAAGAAAAATTAAAAAGAACAGTTGTTTTGCAAACTTCGCAGGAGAATAAATTAATGAGACAGTCAAGAATTCAATATCAAAACACCCAAAATTATGATCCCACATTAACAGGGAACCAAATCAAAAATAAACTTAATGTTGGCTTGTTGTATGAAGGGGTTTTTCAGTCTAATTTCAAAAACAGAAGAATAGCTAATGATTTTATTAAAAACCCTAACATACAGTTTAAAAAAGAAAGTGATCCAACAAAAATGGCATTTATTGGTGATGGTGATTTAATAAGAAATGATATTTCAGCAGAAAGAACACCAGTTCCACTTATGTTTGAAAAATCGAATTACAATACTCCCTACTATGAAATGCCCACATATGGTAACGCAACATTCTTTTTAAATTTAGTTGACAAAATGTTAAGTCGCGATGATTTTATTGCATTGAGATCCAAAATGAATCCACCAAGACTAATGAAAAAGGATGAATTGGCTAAAAAGATGAAATGGCAACTAATCAACATAGCATTACCAATTCTATTGGTACTTTTATTTGGATTTTTCAATCTATACATTAGAAAACTTAAATATGAATCATAAATTTCTACACAACATTATTATTTTTTTTGCTCTTACAACATCAATATTCTCATCTTGTAAAAGCCCATCAAGTAATGTTGATTTGAAAGATTTTAAGATAAAAGATACTTCTAATATTTATCGCTTCACCATCACTACAAACAATGTGGATTCCATAACCTTGTCGAGAATGAATGAAAATAAAGTATGGATGATTGAGAAACCAAATTACAAAGCTAATATGTCCAACATTCAACTTATAATGGAAACATTTTACAGAATTCAAATAAAACAACCTGTTTCTAAAAATGCTGAAAAAAATGTGATTAAAAGATTAGCAGTTAGTAATAAAAGAGTAGATGTATACGATAAAGACAATAAGCTGATTAAAACTTGGTATGTAGGATCTCCAACACCTGATCACTTAGGGACATATATGCTGTTAAAACAAAATGGAGTAAAAGGAAGTAAACCTTATATCACCTTTAAACCAGGTGTTTATGGTTCACTTGATGTCCGATTTTTCACCGATTGGACCCAATGGAGGTCTCCTCAAATATTCCATTATCCTAATCCAAAAGATATTCTTCAAGTTAAATTAAGTTATAACCAGTATCAAAATGAAAGCTTTACAATCAGCCAAAATAAAGACGAAATTAGGTTATTTGATTCAGGAGCTAATTCAATAGATCAATTTGATACGGTGCAACTCAAACATTACTTCACACACTTTAATAATATATGTTATAATAAAATTATGTTTGTTAATGAATCCTTTAAGGATTCTATTTTTTCAAGTAAACCTTTCATAGATATTACTCTTTTAAATAAAAAAAATGAAACCACCCATGTTCAATTTTGGAAGATTAAAAATATAAAGTCTTCAACTACTTGGGACAAAGAGTATGGATACATAAGAGTAAACGGAAATGAAGAACTACTAAGGGCGCAGTATTTTAACTGGGATATTATTTTTAAACCCCTGTCTTTTTTTACAAACGATATTAGGAGATAGCTGTTAATAAATAACAATTGATACGATTATTTATTTTAAAAACTATGATGATATTTACCAATGTATTATTCAAATCATAGATCATGAAATTTATTGTATCGAGTCAAGCCTTATTTAAACAACTACAAACTATATCTGGCGTATTAAATAGTTCAAATACACTACCCATACTTGACAATTTTTTATTTGAAATAAAGGATAATAATCTGAAGCTTTCATGTTCTGATCTTGAGTCTACAATGACTTCCAGTATATCTGTAGAGTCTAAAAGTGAAGGAAGTATTGCCATCCCAGCAAAAATTTTACTTGATATCTTAAAAACATTTCCTGATCATCCTCTCACCTTTTCTTTTGACGAAAAAATGGGTATCGAAATATCATCTGACTACGGTAAATATAAATTGAGTGGTTTTTCAGGCGATGAATTCCCAAAGTCGCCTGTAATAGAATCTCCTACAACTGTTCAATTTGAAGCTCACACTATTCAACGTGCAATAGAAAAATCCATATTTGCTACCGGAAATGACGATTTAAGACCCGTAATGAGTGGTATTTTCGTTCAATTAAGTGAGAATGATGTAACGTTTGTAGCTACTGACGCTCATAAACTGGTTAGATATAAGAGAACTGATGTAAAAACATCCACTCCTTCTTCTTTTATTATCCCCAAAAAGCCCATGAATCTTTTAAAAGGTATTCTACAGAATGTGGATGGTGAAATTCAAGTGGAGTTTAATGAATCCAATGTCAGTTTTTCTTTTGAAAATTTTTCTTTAACATGCCGTTTAATTGATGGAAAGTATCCTAATTATGAAGCGGTAATTCCAGATCAAAATCCAAATAGACTTACCATTGAAAGAAATTCATTTCTTCAATCTATAAAAAGGGTAAGTATTTTTGCTAATAAGACCACTCACCAAGTCAGGCTTAAAATTAATGGCAGTGAACTGAATATAAGTGCTGAAGATATTGATTTTTCTAACGAGGCAAATGAAAGATTAACATGTTCATACGAAGGTGAATCCATTGAAATCGGATTTAATTCTAGATTTTTAATAGAAATGCTTAATAATATTGATACAGATAATGTTGTGATTGAACTTAGTGCACCTCATAGAGCTGGAATAATCGTACCTGAAAATAATGAAGAAGGTGAAGACGTATTAATGCTCGTTATGCCTGTAATGTTAAATAACTAAAAAAAGGTATAAATCTTATCTAAATTTAATTTTTCCTTTTCTGTAAGGAGATTACTTACCCTGTAATTTTGTGGGATATACCATTTTTTATGACTAAACATTTCTCTAGTTTCATTGTTGAAAAAAATAAGGCCGTGTTTTGCTAAAATTTCATCTGTTATATATACCAACTCATCCTTTGAAAGCTCTTCAAGTTCTGAGGTAGTTATTAATCGTTGTGAAAATTCGGGATAGGTTCCAAGAGTTACGTCATATTCATAGTTCCTTTTTTCTAATACAACAGTGTCTTGTTGCTGATTAACAGAAGATTTCATTATTCCAAACATGGTCATGTCTTCTAGAGAAAGTTGTAGCGTGAACAATCGAAGATTGGTATCTACATTATGTGATATACCAAAGTTGTAATGTATGTTGTCCGAAGAGTTATACCAACCTTGAAAAGAATGAAATGATGTATCTGTAATGATAAATCCTCTTAACATATGATTAGAAGTACTAGTAACATTTAGAGATATCCAATTGTTTCTAATTTTGCCAAACCACGATCCTAGCAATTCAAAGTCACCAACTTCATATTTTTTCTCATGAAATAACATATCCATATACACATTAATTTCACGTTGAAAATTTGCGTGTTTTACTGATAAATCATGTTTATAATATAATGGATGAATTTGTTCGTTTAAATCATATTTGGGCTGAACAGATACATTTTCACACCCCAACACAATAAACAAAAAAAGTATATACAGATGTTTTAACACTGTATCTAATTTAATTAAAAATCAGCTGTAATCTTCGATAGAAGAAATAATTATATCTATACAGGTGTCAAGTTGGTCTTTATTAATTACTAAAGGAGGAGCAAATCTGATGATATTACCATGAGTAGGTTTAGCTAGTAAACCGTTCATTTTCATTTTCACGCACAAATTCCAGGCAGTAGAACTTTGTTCATGATCATTAATAACAATTGCATTAAGTAAACCCTTTCCTCTAACTAATGTAACTAAATCCGATTTAGAAATAAAATCATTCATTTTGTCTCTGAAATAAGCACCTAACTTTTCGGCATTACTTGCTAAATTTTCTTCTAAAACTACTTCTAAAGCTGCTTTTGCTACAGCACAAGCAAGTGGATTTCCACCAAAAGTAGAACCATGCTCACCTGGTTGTATACAAAGCATTACCTCGTCATTAGCAAAAACAGCAGAAACAGGAAACACACCGCCAGAAAGAGCTTTACCCAAAATTAAAATATCTGGTTTTGCATCTTCATAATCCGTTGCTAACATTTTCCCTGTTCTAGCTATTCCAGTTTGTACTTCATCAGCTATAAATAACACATTGTATTTATCACATAATTTTCGAACTCCTTCGAGGTATCCAATGTCAGGCACTACCACTCCAGCCTCACCTTGTATGGGTTCCACCATAAATGCAGCAACATTAGGGTCTTTAAGCTCGTTTTCTAAGGCATTTAAATCATTGTAAGGAATTAAGTCATACCCAGGCATGTAAGGCCCAAATCCTTTGTATGAAACTGGATCGTCAGAACTTGATATAGCAGCAAGAGTCCTGCCCCAAAAATTTCCATTTGCAAATATAATTCTAGCTTTATTCTCTTCGATACCTTTCTTCATATAACCCCACTTTCTTGCCAGTTTATTAGCGGTTTCTCCTCCTTCAACACCTGTATTCATGGGAAGAACTTTATCATATCCAAATAAGTCACACATGAATTTTTCATACTCACCTAGTTTAGAATTATAGAATGCTCTACTAGTAAGTGTTAATTTTTTTGATTGTTCTACTAATGCATTAATGATTTTAGGGTGACAATGACCTTGATTTACTGCGGAGTATGCAGAAAGAAAGTCAAAATATTTTTTTCCTTCACAATCCCAAACATATACACCCTCTCCTCTATCTAGAACAACAGGTAAAGGATGATAATTATGAGCACCATATTGGTCTTCTAACTCCATTAACTTATTTGATTTCATATGCGATTAGATTTGGAATTCAAATATAACTTAAGTCAACTATTTATAAAGTTAATTGCATGTCATTTTAAAAAGTATTTTTTTTGCATTAAATGGAAGATTTAAAAAAATTAAAGAAAAAAATTATTTCAAGCACAAGTAAGTGTATCAAAGAATTTAATATGATTGAAGATGGTGATCATATTATGGTTTGTATTTCTGGTGGTAAAGACAGTTACACCATGTTAGATATGTTCATTCATTTTCAAAGATATGGGGATATACCATTTGAAATCACAGTGGTAAATATGGATCAAAAGCAACCTGGATTCCCAGAAAAAGTTCTTCCTGAATATTTAAATAAGTTAGGAGTTTGTTTTCAAATTGTTGAAAAAGACACTTATTCCATTGTAATGGATAAAATACCAGAAGGTAAAACCATGTGCAGTTTATGTTCAAGACTACGTAGAGGAACACTATATGACAAAGCTAGAGAATTAGGATGTAATAAATTAGCATTAGGTCATCATAGAGAAGATATTATGGAAACTTTCTTTCTAAATTTATTCTTTAGCGGAAAATTAGAAGCAATGCCTCCAAAGTTTAAAGTTGATGAAGGTGATCTTCTTGTCATTAGACCTCTTTCTTTTTGTAAAGAAGATGATATAGCCAATTATTCAAGTCTTAAAGAATTTCCCATAATTCCTTGTAATCTGTGTGGATCTCAGGAAAATTTACAGAGAAAGAAAATAAAATTATTATTGAATGATTGGGAAAAGAATTATCCTAACCGAAAATCAATCATTTTCAATGCACTAAAAAACATATCTCTTTCACATATGTTAGACTCAAATCTATTCAACTTTTCTCAATTGAAAATTGAATTAGAAGAGATTGAAGTTTAATGTATTTTTCTAATAATTGAAAAATGATTAGATGTACCTGACATGTGGAATTTGGCATTAGTGAAATTAATCATCAACTTTTTAATTTTTAATTGAATGCCCCACGATAATCCACTTGTTCCAGGTCTAGCATTAGGTTGTAATTCCATTCTATTTAAGAAATTATAACCTAATCTAAAATGAAAATTTTCACTAAACATAAGTTCGGAACCAAAAATAAGGTGACTGAAAAGTGATTTTCCAATTGAATTAAAATCATTTTCAGTCATCATTACTAAATTCCATCTATCTAGGTTACGGTATGTCGCATGAAATCGTATAGGTGCATATTTAAGTTTTTTATTGACACCTAGCTCTAATGAAAAAGGTAGATTATAATTCAACTGTGATGGATAAAATTTCATGATTGGTCTACCCAAATTTTTGATTAAAAAATATGATCCAATATTCTTGATTTCATCAAAATAAGTTAATGATAAATCAGTTGCTAATGCAAATGACCTGTACGTTTCGTAAAATGAACCGGCTAGTTTAACATTAACTCCGATCTGTAATTTTTCATGTAATTTTCTGCCATGCCCCATTTGTAACATCATATCATGGACAGAAAAAGTTTGATCTAAAAATTGACCTGAAGGATCAGCATACTCAAAATGACCATAGTTGCAATACACTAAACTAGTTGATAAAACACCCACTTTATTTTGATTAAATGTGTAGTTTAAAATGGCAATATCGCTATCCGCAAAATAATTAACATAATTCATTTGTAACAATCCATCTTGTAGTGGTGTTAAGTTTGAAGGAAGCTGTAATGATGTAGATGGATCGTGATCAAATATACCTATGTTAATTCCACCCAAAGCACTATTTCTAGCTGTAGTATTAAAATTTAAAATAGGATAACTCGTGTTTGACTGACTTATCCCTAAGACATAAAAGTTACACGCTAGACAAAAAAGGAAAATTCTCACTTCATTAAAACGCAAAAGCTAAATAATTATTTTTAAACATTGAATCTAAAATGCATTATATCTCCATCTTCTGGGATATATTCTTTTCCATGCACCATTAATTTTCCAGCTTCTTTAACTGCTGATTCTGTTTTATAGGTGATGTAGTCTGAATACTTAATTACTTCTGCCCTTATAAAACCCTTTTCAAAATCGGTATGAATTACACCAGCTGCCTGAGGAGCAGTCATGCCTTTTTTTATGGTCCAAGCTCTAACTTCTTTTTCACCTGCGGTAAAATAAGTTTGAAGATTTAATAAATTATATGCTTTCTTAATCAGTTTACTTACCCCTGGTTCATCAAGACCTAAATCATCTAAAAACATTTTCCTTTCTTCAAAATCTTCAAGTTCAGCTATATCTGCTTCAATTGCTGCTCCAAGAATTAAAATTTCTGCATCTTCTTTTGAAATGGCTTCTTTTACCTTATCTACATGTTGATTTCCATTTTTAACAGCAGTTTCCTCTACGTTACAGATATACATTACGGGTTTTGATGTAATGAGTTGTAAATCTGCTAAGTATTCTTCTTGAGATTCTTCTAATTCTAAAGATCTTACTGAATTTCCTTGTAAAAGGTGTTCTTTCACGGCTATGTAGGAATCGTACACTTTTTTTGCATCTTTATCTCCTGAATTTGCTTTACGTTCAATAGCTCCAATTCGTTTTTCAACCGTTTCTAAGTCTTTTAGTTGTAATTCCATGTCAATAATTTCTTTGTCAGATATTGGATCTACTTTACCATCCACATGCACCACATTATCATCATCAAAACATCTTAATACATGAATAATAGCATCAACTTCTCTAATATTGGCTAAAAACTGATTTCCTAAACCTTCTCCTTTGTGAGCTCCTTTTACTAAACCAGCAATATCTACTATTTCAATAGTAGTTGGTATAACTTTTTCGGGGTGGACTAGATTTTCTAAACTTGCTAATCTTTCATCTGGAACAGTAATAGTACCCACATTTGGTTCTATGGTACAAAAAGGAAAATTAGCCGATTGAGCCTTTGCATTAGAAAGGCAATTAAATAAGGTTGATTTACCCACATTTGGTAGGCCTACGATGCCACATTTTAAAGCCATAAATATAAATTAGCTCCAAAAATAGTTGCTTAATTTGAATTTCCTACAATTTGAATAATACCTTCTTTTTTTTCTTGATTATTATCAAAACTTAAAATATAGAAATAGGTACCATCAGGTAACGTAGTTCCATTATTTTTTACTCCATTCCAATCATTTCTGTAATTGGATTTTTCAAATACTAATCTCCCCCATCTATTATATACAATAAGTGTAACATCAGGGTATATTTCAGCATAGTGAGTGTAAAACACATCATTATTGAGATCTCCATTAGGCGTAATAATATTTGGTATCTGACAATTCTTTACTGATACAGACACATCTGAAAATAACGTATCACATTGATTTGATATGATTAAATTCAAATCTGTAATTCCTAGAGATAATGAATTTACATCTATGTATAGTGAATCGCCAGTCATTAATGTATCTCCAATATTATTTATCCAAGCATAATTGAAATCGTTATTTGAGTTCAAAATGGAATAACTATAATTTTCACCTAAACATATACTATCGATAATGGGTAAATGAGGAGATGGTGTAGCTAAAAAATGAATTACATGCTGTAAAGTATCCTGACAAAAAAGATCAATTAGATTTAGGTTGTAAAATCCAGGATCACTGGAAGCAACATATGGATTTATGGAGTTGGTATCATTGAAACTTAAAGTGCCGCTATTGCTGGTGTAAGTCCAAAATCCTGTTGTTGGAACATAATTGTTATTAAATTGATAAAAATCATTACATGTTTGGACGTCTGATTCAACAAATCCCGGTTGTTGTGTAATCACTGTAATGGTTGTGTCATACGTACATCCAAAATTATCCTCTACAGAAAAAGTGTATGGATTTACACCAAGATTGGTAGGTTGGACGGTTATGTTTGTATCCTGATTAGAAATGATGGATGGATCAGACAACCAGTTGTGAGTGACAATTGATGGAGCATAAATTTCACTATTGGGATTAAGTGCACTATTAAAATATATACCCCACTCGCAAATAAAACCATCATCAATACTCAAATTATCCCTTACTGTGAGTGTCCATGTCCCATTTATAGGACATCCCTGCAATGCTGGTGTAAAGTTTTGCTCTGGCTGATAAAGACCGGGCGTAACCATTGTTCCAGTACTAGGTCCAGTAGCAGCCGTGGTTGGATATCCATTAGCCCAAGATGGTAATGCGTTGGCAGACATGGAAAAACAATACTCCTCACAAACTCCGATATTTCCAGTATTATTATCATAAGCTCCTCCAAGAAAGTCAGTACCTCCATTAAAACCACCTGGAAAAAGACCTCCACCACCAAAACCACTATATGAGTTAAACATATTCATGCTTTGGCCATTAGGACATGTTAGCATCATTTCTAAGTCTCCTAAATAAGAATGTTCAATTTCAAAACAAACTTTTTCTATGTCATTGCTATTTTGTACCGTAGCACCAGGTGTGAATCCAGATATATTTATATCTGTTGTGTAATTTATTCCTGAACCATCTGGTAAATATGTTTGCGTACCAAAAACACCACCAATAGGAAAATTGGCTGAGACTGGGTCTACACCAGCAGTATCTACATTTGTAACACCGCCAATTAATTGTGTTGTATTGCCTAAGCATATAGGAGAATCTAAGGGGTTGCAAGATGAAAAATTAGGTATTGTAGATACCCTAACTTTACAAAAACTATATTGAAATTGTCCTTGACTATCTTCTATCCTAAGTGAAACAAAAAATCCATTTCTTGACGTGGGAATAAAGTTAAAAGAATTTGAATTGTATGTAGTCCCATCACTTAGTTCCCACAAAACAGTGTAATTGCTAGATTGCATGTATCCACCGCCACTTGTTGATGCAGAATCACCACCGGGTTCGTAAGGAAAATAAGGGTCCGCAACAAAAGTTACGGTATCACCTAAACAAATGTCAATATATCCGGTATCTTCTGGAAAAAGATCGTTTAGAGAATCATTAGCTCCGTTAGCTTCACCATTAATAAACCCAAGAATATGGTTTGAAAAAGGTTGAATCAAATTTGCACAAGAAAGATTTGCATCCCATCCTGTTCCTTCGTTCATGGCATCACTTACAAATTGAAATGTCAAACAACCTGAAGTATTAGACCACGAGGCAGGTAAATTAACACCATTTGGAAAAGTAGTGTTATTTATTTTCGCAAGTAAAGGTGATGAAGTCTGTATTCCATCGTAAACAAATAGTGTATCGGTAGGGTCTATGTCTAAAGAGTAACCTGCATTAATTCCAAACACAGCTACCATTTTAGTTCCACTAGCATCAGGGCAAAATGTAATAACTTCATTTTCATTTGATGAATATGAATTGGTATTATTCCCTGTATCAAAAAAATTAGTGACAGATCCATTATTAAAATTAGTTGCACAATTGCATGCTCCATTGGTTGAATTGGAAGTCCAATCGTCATCCGAAATAAGTACATTTGGTTGAGCATGAGCAAAAGTGAGTGCAATAAAGCTCATCATTATAATGAAAACACGTTTTCTCAATTCACTGGATTTTTAATATGATCGTATGATCTTATTACTCGTAAGATATCCAAATTTTCGACCAAGTAATAATGGTAATTATTCGAAGATATTTTTATAGGAAGTTGCAATAAATCAAGGTTTGCAGTATCTGTTATTTCAATTGTTCCACTTAGTCTGTCTTCTATATTTTTTTTGTTAGGAATTTCTGTAAAATAATAAATAGATTTTTGACTTATTACTTCTTTAACAATTTCCGATAAATTAATTTCAACTTGAGCTTTGATGTGAAAATTAAGCGTCAAAGAAATTAGAAGAACAAATAGTTTTTTCATTTTTTTCTTTATTCAAAATTAATGTTTTGAACTAAATAACTTTTCTAAAGTTGTTAACACTCGTTTTACAGAAAAACTATATGATTACTTTTGATCATTAATCATTAATAAATGAACAAATACAACTTAAAAGAACTTAACGACTTGGTTTTTCAAGTTAGAAGAGATATCGTTAGAATGGTACATGCTCAAAATTCTGGTCATCCTGGAGGTTCATTGGGCTGTGCAGAGTATTTCATTGCCCTGTATAAAGTAATTATGAACCATAACACCCATTTTTCGATGGATGGTGTAAATGAAGATTTATTCTTCTTGTCAAATGGTCACATTTCTCCTGTATTTTATTCTGTATTAGCCAGAACAGGATATTTTCCTGTTCAAGAGTTGAAAACGTTCAGAATGATCGATTCTCGCTTACAGGGACACCCCACTACTCATGAAGGATTACCAGGAGTTAGAGTAGCTAGTGGATCTTTAGGTCAAGGATTAAGTGTTGCTATTGGAGCTGCACTTACTAAAAAGTTAAATCAAGATTCAAGTATTGTATACACCCTTCACGGAGATGGTGAATTACAAGAAGGTCAAATTTGGGAGGCTGCTATGTTTGCATCAGCACATAAAGTGGATAATTTAATATCAACTATTGATTATAATGGAAGACAAATTGATGGTGATGTAGATGAAGTATTATCGCTAGGAAATTTGGAAAATAAATGGATTGCTTTTGGTTGGGAAACAATAAATTGTAATGGAAATAATCTTGAAGATATCATTATGACTTTTTCAAAAGCAAAAGAAATGACCGGAAATGGTAAACCCGTTATGATTATTATGAAAACTGAAATGGGTAATGGAGTTGACTACATGATGGGGTCTCATAAATGGCATGGTGTCGCTCCAAATGACGAACAATTAGAGATTGCATTAAATCAAAACCCTGAAACTATAGGTGATTATTAATTTTTGGAATCAATTTTGATACAGATTAAACCGTGAATTGTAAACAATCATTTATATCGCTTTTATTATTGTTTTCCTCCTTAATTTCAATTGCTCAGGAAGAAAGTAAAATAAGGATACTATTCATTTTTGATGGGTCAAATAGTATGAATGCACAGTGGGAAAATAGTAGTAAAATTTTAGTAGCTAAAAAACTATTAACCCAAACAATGGATAGTCTAAAAGGACTTGAAAATGTAGATTTAGCCTTAAGAATATACGGCCATCAAACTAGGATAGCTCCTGGCAAACAAGATTGTTCGGATACAAAATTGGAAGTCCCATTTGCGAGTTCAATAGAAAACTACTCTAAAATTATTACTAAAATTCGTGGATTAGAACCAAAGGGAACCACACCTATTGCAAGATCTTTAGAGTACTCTGCAGAGGATTTTCCTGAATGTAAATCATGTAGAAATATTATAATTTTAATTACAGATGGTATTGAGGCTTGTGATGAAGATCCATGTGCTGTAGCATTAGCATTAAAAGAAAAAAATATAAAACTCAAACCTTTTGTAATTGGTCTTGGACTTGATACGTCATATTTATCTCAATTTTCCTGTATTGGAGAATTTCTAAGTGCTGATAGTGAAGATTCATTTAAAGGAGTTTTGAAATTTGTTATTAGTCAAGCATTAAATAACACTTCTGTTCAAGTGAATTTAAACAATGTTGTTGGACTTCCACAAGAGACAGATGTTACCATGAGTTTTTACAACTCTAAAAGTAATAAGCTGATGCATACGTACATACATACTCTTAATAGGAATCAATTGCCTGATACATTCGCTTTAGATCCTATTTACACTTACAGGATGGTAGTACACACAATTCCTGAAGTAGTAGTAGACAATATCAAGCTAATTCCTGGTAAACACAATACAATAGTAGCCCATACACCACAAGGAACATTAAAGCTTAGCACACAGGGATCAGAAAGTCAGTTTACTGGAATCAATATTATTGTTAGGAAAGAGAACGACTTCAACACTATTAATGTTCATAAAATGAATTCAGAAAAAGAATATTTAGTGGGTAAATACGATCTAGAAATGCTTACTCTACCCAGATTATTTTTTGATGATGTTGAAATTAAGCAAAGTAAAATGACTGAAATTACCATACCACTTTATGGCTCCGTACAAGTTTCGAAAGGAAACGGGCCTGCTTCATTATTTGTTAAGAAAAAAGGACAAAATGTGTGGATATATGATTTTGATAATTTTAGATACATTGAAAACCTTAATCTCCAACCAGGCAAATACATGATTTCGTATAGAAATAGCAGATCCAATAGTATGGCACATACGATAATCAAAGAATTTAAAATTTCTTCTGGTCAAAATTTAAACTTAAACTTATAAGCATGGAAATAGATATTTTAGGAAATAACGACACTAGATCAGGTTTTGGTGCAGGCCTTTCTTATTTGGGAGAAACAAATCCGAATGTAGTTGCATTATGTGCAGATTTAACGGGGTCACTAAAAATGAATGATTTTCAAAATAAATTTCCTGACCGGTTTTTTCAAGTAGGTATTGCAGAAGCCAACATGATGGGAATCGCAGCCGGTTTGACCATTGGTGGAAAGATACCATTTACTGGAACGTTTGCTAATTTTTCCACTAGTCGAGTATATGATCAAGTAAGACAATCTATAGCTTATTCAGGGAAAAATGTAAAAATTTGTGCTTCACATGCTGGACTTACACTTGGAGAAGATGGGGCAACGCATCAGGTATTAGAGGATATTGGGATGATGAAAATGCTTCCGGGAATGACAGTAATAAATCCTTGTGACTACAATCAAACTAAAGCAGCAACCATTGCTATAGCAGACCATGATGGTCCAGTATATTTAAGGTTTGGAAGACCAAAAGTACCCATATTTATCCCAGAAAATCAAAAATTTGAAATAGGAAAAGGACTGATACTAAACGAAGGTTCAGATGTAACTATTTTTGCCACTGGCCATTTAGTCTGGGAAGCAGTAGAAGCTGTAAAATCTTTAGCTTCCCAAGGAATATCAGCTGAACTGATAAATATTCACACCATTAAACCTTTGGATGATGAATGCATCTTGTCTTCAGTAGCTAAAACAAAGTGTGTGGTAACTGCTGAGGAACATCAAATAGCTGGTGGTATGGGTGAATCAATAGCCAAATTATTAGCTAGCAATTTCCCTACTCCTATGGAGTTTGTGGCTGTCAACGATAAATTTGGAGAAAGTGGTAAACCAGCTGATTTAATGAAAAAATACGGTTTGCATTCATCTAACATTATTGAAGCCACTCTTCGTGTTTTAAAGCGTAAATGATTTGCTTGCCATTTAATAATCAAATTCAATTCGACTTAATTATATTTATTACCAATGTATAATACTGTTCTTATGAACATTTGGTAAATAATTGCTCTAATTATTTTCTTATTTTTAAGTATGGAATTTTGGAAGAGGTTTTTCTTCATCTATGGTTTTATATTTTTATCATTAATTGGCTATTCTTCTCACGTCCCTGGTGGTAATATTTCTTACGAGTGCTTGGGAAATAATCAATATGTAATCACATTAACATTATTTGAAGATTGTGGGACTGCATTTATACAAAATGCACCAGAAAATATAATGGTAACCAATACTTGTGGAATATTTTTTCAATCTAATTTACAGTTACCAATTGTCACTTACAGAGAGGAAGTGTCACAATTGTGTCCTCAAATGATTTCACAAAGTGAATGCAATGGAGGGTCATTACCAGGAGTTTATAAGCATACTTACAGAGATACTATAACATTGCCAGCTAACTGTGATAGTTGGGTCTTTGCCTTTGATGATTGTTGTAGAAATGCATCCAACAATTTAAATGGAACTGGCAATAGCTATTATTGGGAATCTGTATTAAACAGCAACTCAAGTCCATGTAATTCATCTCCTGTTATTAATGCCAATCCAATTCCATATAATTGTGTAAACCAATCTGTAAGATATAATTTTGGAGTAGTTGAACCAGATGGGGATTCGTTAAGTTATTCTTTAATACCAGCCAAAACATCATCTACGGGGATCGTTTCCTATCAAGCAGGGTTTTCTGGAACAACACCCATAACTGGAATACAGATAAACCCCATTTCAGGAGAAATCACTTTTTTCCCCACACAAATTGGCAATTACGTCATAGCTGTATTAATTAAGGAGTACGACAGTAATGGAAACTTTATTGGTAGTGTAATTCAAGATTTTCAATTTGAAATTATTAATTGTAATAATAATAACCCTACTCTACCTCCTGGAGGAATAGGAAATCTATCTGGAGATGGAGTTCAGACAAATTCATATGAGATTCAAGCTTGTGAAGGAGACAGTGTTTGTTTTGACATCACTTTTGCTGACGATATTTCTGACAGCGTATATATCAATTCAAATGTGAGTCAAATTTTTCCAGGTGCAGTCATGACTCAAAATACGTATACAAATGGTTTCGCAACAGCAAGTTTTTGTTTAATTATCACCCCAAATAGCAGCAGTTTTTCAACTATTACAGTTAATGCTAAAGATAATGCCTGTCCTATAGTTGGGGTTAGTTCTGTTTCAGTAGTGATTAATGTACTTAAAAGCACCTATGCAGGTCTTGATAAAATAATGTGTGAAGGGATTGGAACAACGTTAAATGTAACTGGAGGAACACAATTCAACTGGTCATCTATTAGTGGTGATCCTATTACAATAGGAAATAATTTTTCTTGTAATAATTGTGCAAATCCTATTGCTAATCCAGATACAACAACTTCATATCAAGTTACCAGTAATTTAATTGGAAATTGTACCAATGTAGATACTGTAGTTGTAAATGTAGTACCGGATTTTAATTATGTGTTGACTCAATCTTCTACGTCTAATTGTATAAATTCTTCTATATATTTTAATGTAGAACCCGTTGATTCCGTTCATAATATCAGTACTTATAATTTTAATTGGGAACCAGCAAACCTATTAAATAATCCGAACATCAATAATCCTACGTTCGAACCTGTTTATTCAGGTAATTTTGATTTTGAGGTCACCACAACAAATCAGTTTGGATGTGAAAAAAAAGATACTTTAAACGTAACCATCCTCCCATACTCTAATCCGAGTGTAAATATTACGGCTAATGATTCATCTATTATTTGTTATGATACTGTTAATTTACAAGCTAATCTAAATTCGGTTCTACCTGCACAGTGTACGACAAGCATCAACAATTTTTGCAGTGTTTCATCTCAAACTGTGGAAATAGGAACACAAAATGGTGTTAATTCTGGAACCAGTTATCCAGCACCATTTGGCAACTGGTATAGAAACGCAAGACATCAGTTCATATTTCTAGCAAATGAACTAAATAATATGCTTGTAAATGGTACTAAAATAACTGAAATTGCTTGGGAAACTACGAGTCAAAATGCTGCCACTAATCTGTTTAATGCATTTACTATAAATATGGGATGTACTAATGAATCTGCTTTTCCGCTTTCGAACTTTAGTTACATACAAAATTTGTCAACTGTATTTTCTCCTCAAAATATTCCTGTGACAACTGGCTGGAATACTTTTCAATTAACTAATGCATATGAATGGGATGGTGTTTCAAATCTTGTAGTTGAAATTTGTTATGACAACCTTTCAAGTATCTGGACAAATAATTGGTCAACACCATATACTACTACAAGTTTTCCTTCAGTAGCCTATTTTAGATCTGATAATACATATGCCTGTACAAGTAATTCTGTAACTGGCTACTCAAACAATAGACCTGTTACACGTTTTACATCATGTGATATACAACCTGATCCAAATGACTTTACATATCAATGGTATGTAAATAACCAATTAGATACAAATACCTCTTTTAATCCCTCTATAATACTATATGACACTAGTTTGATAAAAGTGATATGTACAAACACAAATGGTGGTTGTACAGATAGTAGTACTCTTTATATAGATGTTTTTTGTAATACTTGTTCAAAACCTCTTCCTACTTTAAATAATCCTTCGTGTAGCTATTCTAATGATGGTTCTGTTGACGTTACCATGTTGGGGAATTTTGGACCATGGACTATTGATTTAATTGATACAGGAACTGGGACAACACTATCTTCAGTAAATAATTCTACTAATCATCAATTTAATAATTTATCATCAGGAATCTATCAAATTGTTTCAACAGATACGACCGGATGTTCTAATGATACCATTATAGAATTAATCTCTCCACCTTTATTTAATGTATCTACTATTAGCTCATACACAATTTGTAATGGAGATAGTGTCTTGCTTCAATCATCTGGAGCATCTCAATATGCATGGAGTTCAAATTATAATATTTCTGATACTACTATTTCAAATCCCTTTGTTTGGCCAAATGTTGATACTATTTACCAACTAATAGGATACAATGCAAATAACTGTACGGACACCACTATAGTCTCTATTCAAGTAAATTCATTACCTAATATATTCCTCTCCAATGATACATCGATTTGCTTAGGAGATTCTATTTCCATAATCTCAGGTGGTGGTGTAAGTTATTTTTGGCTAAATACGGATAATATTAGTGATGTAACAGTAAGTAATCCGATGGTTTGGCCGTCAAATGACACCACTTTCCAAGTACTAGTTACTGGATCAAATAATTGCATTGATACAGGTGAAATTGCTATTTCGGTATATACCTTACCTATTGTTGATGCTGGAATTAATCAAGTTGGTTGTTTTGGCGATTCATTTACATTATCATCCTCGGGGAATGCAATTTTATATATTTGGAATAATGGCATCATTGATGGAGCACCTTTTCCACTGAATTCAACTCAGAGTTTTATACTTACTGGTAATGACATTAACGGTTGCGAAAATAAAGACACCGTATTAGTAACAGTCCATCCGTTACCTAACATTGATGCTGGTAACAATCAATCTCTATGTTTAGAAGATTCAATTGTGCTAAATGCTTCTAATGGTGATAGTTACACTTGGTTACCTAATTATAATATTGATAACGAAAATACATACAATCCAATTATATATCCTGAAGTAGATACTACATACATTGTTACAGGTATCGACACAAACGGATGTACTAACATTGATTCGGTTCAAATAACTATTGATGCTCTACCTACTATAACTACTTCTAATGATACTTCTTTGTGTATTGGTGATTCTATCACCATTTCTGCCAATGGTGGTGTAAGTTATTTGTGGTTAACTACGGATTCTATAGATCAAACCACTATCAATAATCCTTCCATCTGGCCAGCAAACAATACGATATATCAGGTATTAGTAACTGGTTCTAATAATTGTAGTGATACTGGAACAATTTCTATCACTGTTAATAGTCTACCTAATATTGATGCAGGAATAAATATGGATATTTGTTTTGGGGATACTGCACAACTCAGTGCCTCAGGAGGTGTG
>JAYYEV010000020.1:0-8898 GCA_036159515.1 Bacteroidota bacterium
GTTATTGATGGTGGTCATGATTGGCCAGGGAGTTTTGGAAATATGGATATTAACGCCAGTCAAGAAATTTGGGAATTTGTATCAAAATTTGATGTAAATGGACTTATAGATTGTGGTGCCGTAGAAAATAATATTTTAATCTCTAAGCCTGTAAAAATATATCCAAACCCCACTACTTCAATAATTAATATTGAAAATCATACTGGTGAAATCCAATTACTTGAAATTTTCAATATTCAAGGAGTAAAATTAAGTAGTGAAGAATTAAGTCATTCCGTTAATACTATTTCTCTGGAACAATATGACCAACAGGTTCTATTCATTAAAATATTGAATAAGGTGTATAAGATTATTTTAGTATAATCCATCAACTTTCTCATTTCTTAATCTAGGTTAACTTACAATTATTACAAAAAATCAAATTTTGTATTGTAAAACAAAACCTACGAAATGAAAAATATAACTTCTTTAATTTTTGCAGCCTTTACCTTATTGACAAGTAACTTAAATGCCCAAGACTATATTGTTAATACAGAAAAATCAAAAATCCATTGGATAGGAAAAAAAGTGACTGGAGAACATGATGGTTTTATACAGCTAAAACAAGGTAAGTTTTCAGTAATAGATGATCAAATTAAAAAAGGTCAATTTACAATAGACATGAATTCCATGACTTGTACTGATATTGAAGACGCTCAGTATAATCAAAGATTAATAGGTCATCTAAAATCAGCTGACTTTTTTGGTGTAGATCAATATTCTACAGCTAATCTAGTCTTAACGAAAAGCTCTAGGTTTAATAATAACCAGTGTGTGGTTCAGGGAAATTTAACCATTAAAAATAAAACTGATGTAGTGAAATTTTTAGTAAAAAGGGAGGGAGAAACATTTAAAGCTACCATTGAGGTAGATCGATCAAAATATGATGTCAGGTATGGTTCTAGTTCCTTTTTTGACAATTTAGGTGATAAGGTCATTTATGATGTTTTTGAACTGGAAGTTGAATTAATATTAGAGTAAATTTTCAATTATGAGTGGAAAGCCTGAAATAGCAGGAAAAAGTCCTGTAATGATAGACTTAAAGAATGATGAAAATTACGCTTGGTGCTCGTGTGGTAAGTCAATTAATCAACCATGGTGTAACGGTTCACATAAAGAAACCCATTTTAACCCGTTAGTTTTTTCATCTGAAGAAAGTAAGAAGAGTGCAATTTGCATGTGTAAACACACTAAAAACCCACCATACTGCGATGGATCTCACATGAATCTATAATGTATTTTTACCCTAATTTAAAATTCATTACTTAGATTTGTTACAGTCTGATGATGTCTTTAAAAGTACCTACTAGATTTAGAAACAAGAAATCTGTTCTTTTTAAAAAAAGATCCATTATTGAGTATGCAGGAAACCGATCGAATAGAGTTTATTATGTGGTTAAAGGGCTTTTAAGAAGCTATCATCTTGATGACAAGGGAAAAATCCACACCTTTATGTTTGCTCCTGAAGATTGGATAATCGGAGATGTAGAATCCATTGCGCTAGGAAATCAAAACTCATTATATATAGATTGTTTGGAAGATTCTGAGGTGATTGTTACTCAAGAGATAAACCCGGATAGCAACCCAACTATTTTAGAAGAGAAAAACAACAAGTTACTAAGACGTGTTGGCATGCTGCAACAAAGAGTTATCATGCTCATGTCATATACAGCTCGTGAGCGGTATGAATTCTTTTTAAAAACTTACCCAACGTTACCGAACAGAGTTTCACAAAAAATGATTGCTAGCTATCTTGGCATTACCCCCGAGGCTTTGAGTAAAATAAGACGTGAAATGGTCAGTAACTGATATTCAATACCGTGTTTAAAAAAATAATTTCCTTTTTAGTATTATTTACTTTTCTATTAATCAATTTACATTCCATTGCACAAGAAAGCAACTATCTCCTAAACGGAAGAGTAATAGATGATAAAATGGGGTTTCCTATACCCTATGCTACGGTAAAGGAAATCATAAAAGATTCCAGCACTGTTTTAAATATTACGATTACAAATGAAGATGGATATTTTGAATTAAAAACCAGATCAAAAAACCCCTTAATTATTGTTGAGTTCTTAGGGTATGAAAAAACCAGTTTAGATAACGTCTCCATTCCAAATTACAACTTAAATCTAGGGACTATTCGACTCAAAGAAGCTGCCCAACAATTAAATGAGTTTGAACTTGAAATTGAAAAATCAACTATGGAGTTCAAACTGGACAAAAGAGTATTTAATGTAGGAAAAGACATCAGTTCAACCGGAGTTAGTGCCTTAGAAGTGTTAAATAATGTGCCATCGGTAAATGTAAACATCGAAGGTCAAATTAGCCTGAGAGGAGCCAATGGAGTTCAAGTGCTCATAAACGGCAAACCATCCGTACTGGCTAGTGAGCAAGGAAAGGGTTTAGGAACTATTACAGCAGATATGATTGAAAAAATTGAAGTGATCACTAATCCATCAGCAAAATATGAAGCAGAAGGGTCTGCAGGAATTATCAATATTGTTCTAAAAAAAGATGAACGAAGAGGATTAAACGGATCCATTTCTTTAAACACTGGAACACCTCATAGTCATAGTACTGGAGTAAGCCTCAATAAGAGAACAGAAAAATTTAATCTATTTACTCAACTAGGTATTGGATACAGGTCATTACCAAGAATAAAGAACAGTAGAAATGAAAATTTCAATTCACTCATTAATCTTGAAAGTGCTGGTACAGAATACCGTAATGAATTGTATTATAATTTGATTCTCGGAGCGGATTATTACATCAATAAAAATAGCTTAATCACTTTGAGTGGAAGTTATGCCCTTGAAATTGAGGATCAACCATCCAGTTTCCTTTTTGAGATGGATTCGAACGAAATTAAAATAGGTAGTTGGGAAAGAAATGAAAATACGATAGCTATAAATCCTAAATACCAATATGACCTCCAGTATGCCAATGAGATTAAGGGAAATGAAGACCACACTTTACTAGCTAGCGCAACAGGCAACTTTTTTGGAAAGGATCAAGCTTCATTATTTAAAATAGAAAATTCAGTAGGAAATGTATTTAATCCTATGCAAGAAACAGAGACCAATTTTAATGAGGAGAAACATACATTTAAGGTAGATTACAGTAATCCCATTTTAGAAAACATAACCATTGAAAGTGGTATCCAATATGTGTGGCAAAGTGTTAATAATAATTATGCCGTACGTAATTTTAATAATAATAATTGGGTGGTTGATAGCGGATTGACGAATCAATTTGAATATCAACAAAATGTATTTGGTGTATATACCACTGGTGCAATTGAAAAAAACAATACGGGTTTAAAATTTGGACTCCGATTAGAGAACACATTATTAAATACAAGACTTATTACCACCAATGAATTAAACAATCGAAATTTTAACAACGTATTCCCTTCACTTCACTTTTCGTACAACCCAAAAAAATCATTGGGCTTTCAGTTAGGCTATTCTAAAAGAATCTACAGACCTAGATTATGGGACTTGAATCCATTTTTTAATATTAGAGACAATTATAACATCAGAACAGGGAATCCCAACTTGTTGCCAGAATTCACTGATTCATATGAAATATCTACTGTAATCACTACAAACAACATCTCTTTTAACTTTAGTATTTACACCAGAATTACAGAAGATGTGATTGAAAGAATTTCCACATTTGAAAATAACGTCAATACCTATATTCCATATAATATTGGCA
The DNA here is from genome assembly GCA_036159515.1 of Bacteroidota bacterium. GTDB lineage: Bacteria > Bacteroidota > Bacteroidia > Flavobacteriales_D > Parvicellaceae. Next base: position 3,763 of record JAYYEV010000020.1, read on the forward strand.
TTAAGGAAGCAACAGGTTTAGAATGTAATACCAAATTAAATATGAGCAAAAAAATTACATTACTTGGGGATTTCAATTACTTTCAGTTCAGTAGATCCGGTGAATTTGAACAACAAATTATAAATTTCTCCGCTGATCAATGGTATACAAAATGGACTTCAAAATTTAAATTAGGATCTAATACAGATATAGAGCTGAGCGGTCAATATGAATCAGGATATCAAACCGTACAAGGAGATATCAAAGCCCAATGGTATGCTAATATTGGAATGAGACAAAAATTACTTGATGGTAGAGCCATATTTAGCTTAAGTGTAAGAGATATTTTTGCTTCAAGAATCTGGATAAATGAAATTATCCAAAATGATTTCTCTCTGTATAGCAGAAGTTTAAGGGGAAGATTTATTACCGTGGGGTTTAGCTATGGGTTTGGTAAGGGCGAGGCCATGGAATACAGCGGAGCAAGAAGATATTTTTAAACAAAAAAGCAGGCCCATCGACCTGCTTTAGTTTAGAAAGGAGTTTTAAGATAAACAACCCTGGAGGATCGCCTGCCTATAAAACTCCATAATACTTTCTGAATTAGACATTTGACACCTCCTTTCTATATTAAATTAAACATAAGTTATTGTCATAACCACGAACACTAATAAAATTATTAAGATAATATTCATTTCATTTTCTTGTTTAACTTTTTAGTATTTTAGCTTAATGAATCTATCTACATTTATATGCATACTTTCTATTATTTCACTATCCTGCTCTAAAGTAATTACTTGTGAAATCCCAAAGGATTTAGATTGTGAAAAGTGGAATGGATATCACAAATTCATCTATGATCCAATAATAGTAGATGACGAATGTAATTGTATAGTGGCTGGAAAGGTGAAATACTTGCACAATTGCGAAACAAAAGCCTTAGTCCACTATGGAAGCGGAGAATGCGACAATATGGCTTTAAAAATATTTTGTAAAGATGGTAACTGCTTTGATAAAAATGGAAATCCACATGAAGTTCATGAATTCACCCTTGAATGTAATGGCAATTCCATACAAAATGGAGAAGTAAATGCCAATGAGTTAGATGATTTATTTGATCCTACAACTGGACCTCAACCTTAAACTTTTTAATAGAGTTTAGGATGAATTTTTTTAAGCTATTTTTTTTGATTGCGATTTTTTCATGCTTTGCTTGTGGCAAGGTAAATGAAGATTGTAATCATAACAGCTATCCTAATGCACCTACTCCATCGTGGTATGTTTCTCATCTAGGTTCTCAGGAGGAATCACACGGACACTTCATTATGTCGTGCCAAGACGGAGGATTTATTCAGGTTGGTGAAACCGGATTCCTGCCTAATTCAGCAAAACTACTGGTCGTTAAAACAGATGAAAATGGCTATTTATCATGGAAAAAAGAATTTCATGAAAATGGTCATAATCTTGGGAATTCTGTCCTTGAAGATGAGGATGGATATATCATATGCGGAGAAATCAATGAAAATAGTGCCTTGATAAAATTGAGTAAATCAGATGGAAACGTGATTTTCAATGCTAATATAGATAATGGGGGGCTAGATGCATTTGAGCATGTGGCAAAAATAGATAATGGATTTATAGCAATTGGATATAATCAAGCTTATGATTTTACCAACACATTTTACACTGAAGGGAATGGATATGCCACGTTTTTAGACTCCAATGGACAAAAATTAAGTGGTATTGACATGAGTAACTATATTTCTCACGCGTACCGAATTAAAGTTCATAACGATCACTATTATATTGCTGGATTGTCCTCCAATGCGGAAGCTTATGTACTCTTAAAAATGGATAGTACCGGACAGGTTATTTGGAAAAAAGAATATGGGGGATCAAATTATGATCATTGTTTTGGTATGGATTTATCAAATGATGGTCATATTTTTCTTACTGGGCATACCTTATCAGGAACCAAAAATTGGGATACGTATACCATTAAAATTAATCTACAGGGAGATGTAGTTTGGGAATCCAAAAAAGGCAATCCTAGAGGATTTAATCCAAAGTATATTCATGATGAAGCATGGGACGTTAAAGCCACAGCAGATGGTGGGTGTATTGTAGTAGCTGGAACTGGAGATGAGTATGGAAATTACAACAGGAAATGTGGAAGTGACGGAGACAATTCTAACACATGGCATGTGTATTTGATAAGATACAACTCAAATGGAGAATTAATTTGGGAAAAAACATATGGAGGTGGAGAAGGAATGGATTGGGCTGGAGAAGCTATAGATCTAACAAATGATGGAGGTTCAATTATTGCCGTCGATGACGGTTCATTTGGATTTTTAAAAACATCCAATATTTAAATAAGTAATATATATTTACACTGTATGAAACTTTCTCATTTCTTAATCTAGGTTTACTTACAATTATTTCAAAAAATCAAATTTTATTTGGTAAACAAAACTCACGAAATGAAACTTTATAAAATGAAACTAAGATTAAAAACGACCTTTTTAGCTTTAACCATACTTCAACTATCGTTAGCACAGCAAATTGACGGCACATGGAATGGAAAGCTAAATGTTCAAGGACAAGAAATTCCACTCGTCTTTCACTTTACTGAAAACAAAAAAGAAATCAAGGGTACTATGGATAGCCCTTCTCAAGGTGCTTCGGGAATTCCTATCGATAAAGTTACATTCAAAAAGAATGAATTATCTCTGTCCATGATGGGAGGTAGTATTGAATATACAGGGGAACTTGACAACAATACGATTAAAGGATTATTCAAGCAAAGTGGAATGGAGTTTAATTTAAATTTAACAAAAGGAGAAATGAAAAAACCTGGAAATACAGCACTACCAAGTACAAATGAAGAGTTAAAAGCACTTGCTTCAAAAGAAAAAGGCAATTATAAATATGCTGTTAAAGACTATTTTGCCAAACCAAAATCTTCTTCATTTCAGTTGTCACCTAATGGTACTTTCATGAGTTACAGAGAAAAGGATGAAAATCTTAAAAACCATGTGTACGTTAAAAACATTAAATCAGGTGAAATAAAACGAGTTATTGAAGAAAAAGAGGAACTAATAAGAGGGTACGGTTGGGCTAATGATAGCAGACTAGTATATGTCATGGATAAGGGAGGTAATGAAGATTACCATTTATTTGCTGTGGATATTGATGGGGAAAATCAAAAAGAATTAACTCCTTACAAAGGGGTTAAAGTAAACATTCTTGAAATGCTGAAGGAAGATAAAGATCACATGATTATATCTATGAACAAAAATAACGCAGAAGTTTTTGATCCCTATAAAATCAATATCAAGAATGGGGAAATCGAGCAGCTATATGAAAACAAAGACATCACTAACCCGATAGCCAATTATGTTTTTGACAAAGATGGAAACCTTAGAGGGTATGCCAAATTGAAAGACGGAATGAATTATGAAATCTTTTACCAAAAATCAAATGGAAAATTTGAAGTGATCTTAGAAACAAACTGGGACGACTCCTTCTATATTTCCAATTTTAATTATGCATCGACCAATAAAAATGAAGCTTATGTCGTATCGAATTTAAACAGTGATAAAACCGAAGTATACCGATACGATTTAGAAAAAAACGAAGTCATTGAAAAGTTGTTTGGACACGAGAAATACGATGCAAACGGAGTTGCCACATCAAGAAACAGAAATTGGGAATTGGACTATTTCAGCTATGAAGGTGAAAAATATCATATTATTCCGATTAGTAATTATTACAAGAAATTACATGCAAGATTGAAAAAGGAATTTCCAAATCATGAATTTTATGTTTCGGATAAAACAGATGATGAATCTCAATATCTTATTTACGTAACAAGTGATAGATTATATGGAAAATACTATGCATATGACGTTCAAAAAGATGACATAAAGCTTCTTTTTGATTTAATGCCTCAACTCAAGGAAGAGGATATGGCTGAAATGCGTCCCATAATGTTTGAGAGTAGGGATGGGCTAACACTTCATGGATATATTACTTTGCCAAAAGAAGCCATTGCAGGTAAAAAAGTCCCTTTAGTAGTAAATCCTCATGGAGGTCCACAAGGGGTTAGAGATTCGTGGGGATTCAATCCTGAATCTCAGCTTTTTGCAAGCAGAGGTTATGCTACCCTTCAAGTTAACTTCAGAATAAGTGGTGGTTATGGAAAAGAGTTTTTGAGAAAAGGATACAAACAAGTAGGAAGAAAAGCCATGGATGACGTAGAAGATGGATTAAAATATGTCATTGAACAAGGTTGGGTCGACCCTGAAAAAGTCGCAATTTATGGTGGCAGTCATGGAGGATATGCAGTGTTAAGAGGTTTGACTAAAACACCTGATTTATATACTTGTGGTATCGACTACGTAGGAGTTTCTAACTTATTCTCTTTTATGGAAACTATTCCGCCTTACTGGAAACCTTACTTGAAAATGATCAAAGCTATTTGGTACGATCTAGATGTGGAAGAAGAAAAACAAATCATGAAAGAAGTTTCACCCGTATTTCACATTGATAAGATTAAAAAACCACTATTTGTGGTTCAAGGGGCAAATGATCCAAGAGTTAATATTGATGAAAGTGACCAAATAGTGGAAGGATTAAGAGCAAATGGAGTTTCAGTTCCCTATATGGTGAAATACGATGAAGGACATGGATTTGGAAAAGAAGAAAACAGAATGGAATTTTATACTGCAATGATGGGATTCTTAGCCGAAAATTTAAAATAACAGTGCATATTGCAACATCGTTGCATTTATAATGTATATTTGCCGAAATTAAATTTTCGTCCAAATGTTTAGAAGTGTCTTACTTTACATTACAGTTCTTTTTTTGAATTTAATACAATTTCAAGCTCAATCGGTTAACGGCAAAGTTTTGGATAAAGAAACAGAATCTGCAATTCCATATGCGAAGATATATTGTTTAGAAACCCAAAATGGAGTTATCGCTGATAGTACAGGCAAATGGCAATTAGATAACTTGATAAACAATCAGATGACTTTACAAATCTCTGCTACAGATTATGGAAACGAGATGGTCAAAGTTAATGCTTCGCGCAGAAATCTAATGTATCGCTCTGAAATAATAGTAAAATTAAGTCCCGAACACATTCATTTA
>JAYYEV010000021.1:0-6432 GCA_036159515.1 Bacteroidota bacterium
ATAAACAAATTTCCTCTAATCCATTTACTTATACTTTCAATGAAACTACTTCCTTTTTTTTCCGATAAGAATCCACTATTTATACCATCACTTTTATTCTTTCCAGAAAACAACTTATACATTTTATAAGGTTCCCAAGCAGGTACTTTAAGGACTTCTACTCCATCAGGTACCTCTTTAATAAGATCAAAATCTAACACTGGAAATTCCCCATTTTCTACAGTGAAAACAATGGGTTCCCATTTGAAATTCCTTAAATACTTTACAAATTTCAACCATCTCTGTACACCAGCTCCACCACTAGGTGGCCAGTAGTACGTGATAATTAAAACTCTTTTCATACAGCAGGAAACTCTTTATCCAAAATTTTAAAAAGAATAAACAATAGAAATAATAAAATTATAATGGAAGAGCTTATTGTAGAAACTAGAGATGCTTGGTTGTATATGGGTAAATCAAATTTAAATTCTATTTCATTATCTCCTGATGGAATCACGAGACCTCGTAAAATATAATTGACTCTAAAATGGGGTACTTCCTTACCATTAATAAAGGCTTTCCACCCTTTATCATAAAATATTTCAGAAAAAACAGCAAGAGCATCACCGCTAGAATTGGATGCATATTTCAAATAATTGGGTCGGTATTCTAATAATTTAAGTGTACCCTTGGTCAGATTCAACGATTCATCAACCAAATCTTTGTATCTAACATCTATTACAGATGTATTTTTTGGATTAAAGTCAGGTTCTTCAAAAGTGGCAATTTCTTCATCAGCATTATTTACCCACTTTACATTATTTACCGTCCAAGCGTTTCCTAATGCAAATGGATTTGGAAGTACTCCAGGTTTTTCTTCCGCTTTTTGAGATGGTCTTCCAACTACTCCTGAGGCATTTAAGTCCAAAATAAAATATTTTGTATGTAGCATATTGAAAAAGTGCATTTTCTGTAAAGCAGATATGTTTCCACTGTTTAATGCACTAGTTAATATGGAATAATTGGATTGAAAATAACGGTCAATCATTTCTTGGGTTCGCTTTACCTTAACAGCAGAATAACCGCCAATTGATTTATGTAAATAAGAAGTTCGTGCCGTATTCAGCGGGTTTCCAAGCTCTAATACCCGATAATTCGAGTTAAAGTTTAAAACTTTAAATGCTGAAATATTTGCTATTCTATTTCTATGCTTACTTCTGGAGTATTCCCCTTTATTTAACTCATTTACTTTTTGTTGAATCTTAGCTGTTAATGCTGGATTTTCCATCATTTCTAAATCTCTTATTGCAATATCTGCAGCAGTTGGGCTATGAGGGAATTTTTTCAATTCCTCATCTTGCCAAAACTTTTTACCTCTCATTCCCATTTGTTGTTCATAGGATGAATGATTCTCGTTATTGAGGTAATCTTTGCTTGTTGTCCAAAGATCACAAGTGACTATTAAGGAAATACTTCCTATAAAAATAGTCTTTGTAATCTTTTTAAATTGTAGTGCCAATATGGAAATAAAGATGAGAATGGTAAACATTAATGATTTTATCGCACTCGACTTAAATTCATCCACTCTAAAGTCGATAAGTTGATCTACATTCTGTTGGTACATAGGATTACTTAAAACCAGTTGACTTATAATGTTATTCTCATTTTTAGAGGTAAAAGCAAAGAACAAATCTGGCTTAAAAGAAAGTAGAAGTAAAATCAAAAAGAAAATACCACTTATACCATAAAATACTTTTTTCTTGGAGTAAGATTTTTTTAATACCGTATAATCACCACTAAGAGTTAAATTGTCTTTATAAATAAACTGATATAACCATAATATACCTATTAAGGGAATAACTAGTTCTAATATGACTAGTATCATGGTAACAGATCTAAACTTAGCATAACCCGGAAAATAAGACGCAAATAATTCTGTTAATCCCATAAAATTATTACCCCATGAAAGCATAATAGCTATGATAGCAACAATAAACAAGGGCCACTTAATGGCGTCTTTTAGAAAAAACATCCCCAATATAAATAGAAAGATGACTGAAGCTCCTATGTAAACTGGTCCACTGGTAGATGGCTGATTGCCCCAATATGTACTTACGGGCCAACCTTTTTGATAGGCATCTCTAAGAAAATTAGAGAATGTAGCATTTTTAGAATCAGTCATTATATTTTCATCTAAAAGAACCAAACCTGAACCTTTACCTTTGGCTTTTGGAATCATCAAATTTATAGATTCACCTATCCCATAACTCCAATTCGTCATGTAAGAAAGATCTAATCCTCCAGTATTATTCTCATCATTTTCAATTGATGTTAGCTCAGATGGTCCTCTTTGGGAATCTTCTAAGTAATCATAAGTCATAAATAAATTACCAGAATTACATAAAACTGCCAGGATTATTCCTGCAATTAGAAGTCCACACTTCTTTAAAAATGATACCAGATTATTTGATTTAAATGAAATTATCAATTCATAAATACCTACTAACATTAGAATCATAAATGTGTAATAAGTAATCTGAATATGGTTAGATCTTAACTCCAACGCAAGAAATAATGCAAACAAAATAGCGCCTACTATTGCTTTTCTTCTAAGGCAAAAGATGAATGCACCCACAATCATGGGCATAAATGCCATAGCCATTACTTTGGAATTATGTCCTGCTGCTAAACTGATATAAAAAAATGAACTAAATCCAAACATTAACGCTCCTGTAAGAGATAACCAAGGTCTAATACTCAAACAAATACATAGAATGTAAAAACCTAAAAAGTATAAAAACATGTAATTAACGGGGTGAGGTAGCCATAAGGTAATGACTTTAAATACTTGATTCATTAGATTTCCACTGTGTACAACTGAGACTTGTGTTGCAGGCATGCCTCCAAACATAGAATTTGTCCATAAAGGTTCCTCACCAAATATTTCTCGATGATCAGAAATTTCTTTTGCTACCCCTTTATGATTATTTATATCATCTTGCTTTAATGAATACCCATCGAAAGCCGGTGATAAATAAAATGCTGAAATAGATAAAAAAACAAGTATTGCTACAGCATGAGGTAGACTGCTCTTAAAATTGAAATTCATAGAACAAATTTAATGATCAAATATAGTAAGCGTATTGTAAAATACGCTTTTATATTTTAAAGAGAGTTACTTACTTAAGTAAAGATTTCTTTCAGAGTATACTTTCCTGAAAAAAGGATCTTTTAAATCCTTGATGAATTGTATTGCTTCTCCTGTTGATTTCATTTCAGGGCCTAACTCTTTGTTTACATTGGGGAATTTTTCGAATGAAAAAACTGGTATTTTGATTGCATAACCATTCTTAACAGGTGAGAAATCAAAATCCTTTATTTTCTTTTCTCCAAGCATTACCTTGGTGGCATAATTAACATAAGGCTCCTGAAATGCTTTGGCAATAAAAGGGACTGTTCTAGAGGCTCTTGGATTTGCTTCTATTACATATACCTTATCATCTTTTACTGCAAATTGAATATTGATTAAACCTATTGTATTCAGTGCTTTAGCAATGATTTTAGTATGTTCTTCTATTTGCTGAATTATAAAATCTCCTAAATTATAAGGTGGGAGAACTGCGTAAGAATCACCTGAATGAATCCCTGCAGGTTCAATGTGTTGCATTATGCCTATGATCTTTACTTCATCTCCATCACAAATTGCATCTGCTTCTGCTTCAATAGCTCCATCTAAAAAATGATCTAATAATATTTTGTTATCTGGCATATCTCTAAGAATGTCAACTACATGATGTTCTAGATCTTCTTCATTGATGACAATTTTCATTTTTTGACCTCCAAGCACATAACTTGGTCTAACCAGTAAAGGAAAACCTAAATCTTTTGAAAGCTCAATGGCTTGCTCAGCTGATTCAACTACTCCAAATTTGGGATATGGAATGGCGTTTTCTTTAAGTAATGTGGAAAAACTACCTCTGTCTTCTGCTAAATCTAAAGACTCATAAGAAGTTCCTATTACTTTAATTCCATAACGGTGTAACTTTTCGGCTAATTTAAGTGCGGTTTGACCCCCAAGTTGTACAATAACACCTTCTGGTTTTTCATGCAATATGATATCGTAGATGTGTTCCCAAAATACTGGCTCAAAATATAATTTGTCTGCCGTATCAAAATCTGTAGAAACGGTTTCAGGATTACAATTGATCATGATTGTCTCATAACCACATTCCTTGGCGGCTAACACACCGTGTACACAACAATAATCAAATTCGATACCTTGTCCTATTCTGTTTGGACCTGAACCCAAGACAACAATCTTTTTATTGTTAGTTACTATGGATTCATTTTCATCTTCAAAAGTAGAATAGAAATAAGGGGTCTTAGCTCTAAACTCTGCTGCACAGGTGTCCACTAATTTATATACTCGATTTATGCCTAATTCGTTTCTTTTATGAAAAACCTCACTTTCCACACATTTTAGCAAATGACCCAATTGGCGATCTGCATAACCCTTTTGTTTAGCTTCAAAGAGTAGTTCTTTTGGTATATCAGAAATTGTGAATTTGCCTATCCTCTTTTCTAAATCAATAAGGTCTTTAATTTGTCTTAAGAACCAATCGTCAATTCTAGTTTTCTCTTTAATTTTCTTAAACGGAATACCCAATTTTATGGCATCATAAATATGGAATAGCCTATTCCAACTTGGGTTTTCTAAACTCTTAAGTATAGCATCTTGATTCGTAAGCTCTCTACCATCTGCTCCAAGCCCATTTCTGTTAATTTCAAGTGACTGACAAGCTTTTTGTAAAGCTTCCTGAAAAGACCTTCCAATCCCCATTACTTCTCCAACTGACTTCATTTGAAGACCCAGTTGTCGATCAGAACCTTTAAATTTATTGAAATTCCATCTTGGTATTTTTACTATTACATAATCAAGGGTAGGTTCAAAAAAAGCAGATGTGGATTTCGTAATCTGATTATCTAACTCATCTAACGTGTAACCAATAGCTAATTTGGCAGCAATTTTAGCAATGGGATAGCCTGTTGCCTTGGATGCTAGTGCAGATGATCTACTAACTCTAGGGTTTATTTCAATGGCAATTATATCTTCATTTTCATCGTCACTTACCGCAAACTGAACATTACAACCTCCAGCAAAATCACCGATTTTACGCATCATTTTGATGGCCATATCTCTCATTTTTTGATATGTTTTATCGCTTAACGTCATGGCTGGTGCAACTGTAATGGAATCTCCAGTGTGAATCCCCATTGGATCCATATTTTCAATAGAACAAATTATAGTGACATTGTCATTTTTATCTCTTAGTAATTCTAATTCAAATTCTTTCCAACCTAGCACTGCTTTATCAATCATAACTTCATGTATGGGTGAAGCATGTAATCCTCTTGTAAGTAGCGTTTCAAACTCTTCTTCTGTATGAACAAAGGAAGCACCAGAACCACCTAAAGTATAAGAAGGGCGAATACATAATGGGAATCCAAATTTTTGTGCTAATTCTTTACCTTGTAGAAAAGACTTAGCAGTAGATTGTGGAGCCATAGGAATATCAATCGTCTCCATCAAATCTCTAAACTCCTGTCTATTTTCTGTAATTTCTATGGCATCAATATCAACACCAATAATTTCTACATTATAATCATCCCAAATACCAAGTTCACTGCATTTTATACATAAATTCAATGCGGTTTGACCACCCATTGTAGGAAGAACAGCATCAATATTATGCTTTTCTAGAATTTGTTGGATAGAGTCGGGATTAAGTGGTAGTAAATACACATTATCCGCTACAACTTTGTCGGTCATTATGGTAGCAGGATTCGAATTTATTAGGGTAACTTCTATTCCTTCTTCTCTTAAGGATCTTGAAGCTTGAGATCCAGAATAATCAAACTCACAGGCTTGGCCAATTACAATAGGACCGGAACCTATTATAAGCACTGATTTTATGGAGTCATTTTTGGGCATAGATAGAATTTGTGAACGAAAATAAATAAATAGCTATGAAATGATTCAAATTGTTAAAAAAAAGGCAAAAAAAAACCTCCCGAATGGGAGGTTTTAAAAAATGGCAACGACATACTCTTCCAGGTATCACCCTAGTACCATCTGCGCAAATAGGCTTAACTTCTCTGTTCGGTATGGGAAGAGGTGGACCCTATTGCAATAGTCACCGTAACGTTAAATACGTTTAGTATTTCAAAAAAACAATAATCAATAGTACACAACAAACTGTTAGGATTAAAAGCTTACAGGTAATTAGTACTACTCGGCTTTGCCATCACTGACTTTACACCTGTAGCCTATCAACGTCATCGTCTTTAACGACCTTTAAAAGAGATCTCATCTTGAGATGTGTTTCGCGCTTAGATGCTTTCAGCGCTTATCACGTCCGAACATAGCTACCCTGCGATGCAGCTAGCGCCACA
>JAYYEV010000022.1:0-7896 GCA_036159515.1 Bacteroidota bacterium
CCCTTTAATGTATGATTTGATGTATCTAACTCTCCGTGATAGCCTACTATGGTTTTAAACTTATACTTAGGCTTTAGTATCCTAGCGGCCATGGCCGTTGTCCATAGCTTAGTGATTGAAGCGGGTATGAATAGTTTATCCTCTTGATAACTCACCAATTTTGTTTCTCCATCTGAGTCTAATAATTGAACGCCAATGTGAGCTGAAGAAAGGTCAGTATTATCTTTAAAGTTTTGAAAAGCCCTTTCAAGTTGATTTTGTTGAGTAACTACAAAAAGTAAGTTTAATTGAAAAAAAAATAAGATTAGATAGCGCAAAAGCATATGTAAATACAACCAAAATTCGTTCCAATCGTTAAATTAGCCAAAAAAGAAAAATTAATGTGTGGAATTGCCGGTTTTATTTCACTTAACCATCCTGTAGATCATCCCAATACTCATCTGGATTCCGCACTAAAAAAGTTACAAAAAAGAGGTCCTGATGCTCAAGGTATATACAGAGATGAAAATTGTGAGTTAGGGCACACTAGGCTAAGTATATTAGATACTTCTCGGGCTGCGAACCAGCCCATGGTTTCAGAAAATAAGCGATATACCATTATTTTCAATGGTGAAATTTACAACTTTAATAGGTTAAGAATTGATTTAGAAAAAAAATATAGCGTAAACATTAAAACTTCATCTGACACAGAAGTGCTTTTAAATGGGCTTATTTTAGAGGGGAAATCATTTATAGAAAAACTCAATGGTTTTTTCGCATTCTGCTATTATGATAAAGTAAAGAACTACTATTTATTAGCCAGAGATCGATTTGGAATAAAGCCACTACTCTACAGCCATCAGAAAAATCAGTTCATATTTTCATCTGAGCTTAAATCTTTAATGTGCTACCCTATTAGTAAAGAACTAGATCAAATTGCTTTAAATCAGTTTTTACAATTTACATACATACCCTCACCAAGAACCATTTTAAAGAATGGAAAGAAACTTCAGCCTGGACATCTAATAGAGATAGAAAATAAAAAAGTATCTATTGAAAAATATTATACTTATTATCCATGTGAAAAAAGTACTGATGATTACGAGACAGCTCAAAAAAAGGTAAAAGATCTTTTAAATAAAGCTGTTCAAGAAAGATTAATTTCGGATGTACCCTTAGGGACATTTTTAAGTGGAGGTATCGATTCTAGTATTATTTCTGCAATATCTGCAAAACACAAGTCTAATTTAGAAACTTTCTCTATCGGATTCCCTGATCAACCCTTGTTTGATGAGTCAAAATACGCAGCAGATGTGGCAAAGCATATAGGTTCAAAACACCACTGCTTTCAGCTAACCAACAAACAATTATTTAATTATTTAGATCAATTTTTAACGTATCTAGATGAACCTATGGCAGATTCTTCTGCACTTAATGTTTTTTTACTTTCTCAAGAAACCAAAAAACATGTCACCGTATCCTTGTCAGGAGATGGGGCAGATGAATTATTTAGTGGTTATAATAAGCATCAAGCCCTATACTTTTCATTGCAAAAAAATTGGAAAACAAAACTCATTCGAAATCTTGGGAACTTATCTCAACTACTTCCTTCTTCAAGAAATTCTAAACTAGGAAACCTTGGTAGACAATTACATAAATTACACCAAGGATTGAATTTGAATAATGAAGAACGGTATTTCCAATGGGCTTCGTTCATGGATCAGCAAATGGTTCAACAACTCTCTAATTCAAACTATGACATTAAAAATGAATTCTACATTGAAAAATCAGATGATATTTTTAATGATTTCTTATATAAGGATTTTAACCTAGTACTTGAAAATGATATGTTAAGAAAAGTAGATCTAATGAGTATGTCCCAAAGTCTTGAAGTTAGAACTCCATTTTTAGATCATAAATTGGTAGAATACGTTTTTTCTCTTCCTTCTAAATATAAGATAGACCACTACAATAGAAAAAAAATACTTAAAGATGCATTTAAAGATGAATTACCAGCAGAAGTATTTAATCGTAGAAAGCACGGATTTGAAATACCCCTTAATAGTTGGTTTAGAGGGGAATTGAAATCTTTTATTGATGATGAAATTTTTGATAATAATGTAGCTGTTAAAGAAGGAATAATATCAAAGAATGGAGTGACAAGCTTAAAAGAGAGTTGGTATGAAAATCCCATCGGAAATGCACCTTATCACATATGGACTATGATTGTACTAAATAATTTTTTAAAAAGATATATTTTTTGATCCATGAAATCAAAAAAAAGAATTTTAAGAATCATAAATCGATTTAATCTTGGAGGGCCCACCTATAATGCAGGATTACTGACCAAATATTTATCTGATGAATATGAAACTCTATTAGTGGGTGGGAAGCACGAAGAATCAGAAGGAAGTTCAATGCATATTATTGAGCAACTGGGTTTAGAGCCTGTTATCATCCCTGAAATGCAACGATCTATAAATCCTAAAAAGGATGGAATTGCTTATAATAAAATTCAAAAAATCATACAGGACTTCAAGCCTGATATCGTTCATACTCATGCCTCAAAAGCCGGAGCATTAGGTAGAAGAGCAGCATTCAATGCAAAAATTCCTCAAATTTATCACACTTTTCATGGCCATGTTTTTCACTCCTATTTTAGTGATTTAAAAACCAATCTTTATAAAAATATTGAAAGAAGATTAGCTAAAAAAAGCACTAATATTATAGCCATAAGTGAATTGCAAAAAAAAGAATTAAGCGAAATTCATCGAATTTGTCCTGCTGAAAAAATAAAGGTTATTCCTCTTGGATTTGATTTGACACCCTTTTATACTAATACGGATGTAAAAAGAAAAGAATTTAGATCAAAATGGAAAATAAAAGATAATGAAGTAGCCATTGGCATAGTTGGAAGGATTGTCCCTATAAAAGATCATGTATTTTTTATTCACGCAATAGAAAAAATTATAAAAAAAACGTCAAAAAAAATTAGGGTTTTTATTGTGGGAGATGGTGAAGAAAAGGGTAATATTCAAGCACTTATACACACAAAAAAATTGTCCTATAGTACAAATAAAACCCCTGCACTATTTCAATTCACCTCTTGGATTAAAAATGTAGATGAAGTAAATGCTGGTATGGATATTATTTGTCTTACCTCTAAGAATGAGGGTACTCCTGTTAGTCTGATCGAAGCCCAGGCTAGTGGCAACCCGGTGGTAAGTACTAATGTGGGTGGAATTGAGAATGTAATCTCATCAAACGAAACTGGTTACTTGTCTGAAATTGGAGATATCGATCAATTTTCTAATAATCTACTGAAACTTGTTGAAAACGATGACATTAGAGTTAACATGTCTAAGATAGGAAGGGAAAAATCATCCTTCTATACCTTTGAAAACCTAATTTCAACCACAAAATTATTATACAATAAAACTTTGTAATTCAAAGTTCTTTGTGTTTTAACAAAATTACTCCTATATTTGTATTATGAAGATTATCAAAATATCCATATTCTGCTGTTTGCTTTTATTTTTATTTGATTCTTGCACTATCAATTCAAATAGAATGCTACGTACTCCAAAGGATTACCAATTCGATACCATAACGAATTTAATGAACGATATAGAGTATAAAATCGCCATGAACGATCAGCTTATATTTCAACTATATACAAATAATGGATTCCAATTAATTGACATGTTCAATGAGAATGGTTCTAATCAAAACCGATTAATGATGAATGGAGGTATGAATGGAAATTTTGGCATAAATTATTTGGTAAGACAAGATAGCTTGGTTGAATTGCCTATAGTAGGAGATGTGAATCTTGTTGGTCAAACAGCTAGAGAAGCTGAACTGTATTTAGAAAAATTATTTTCTGAATTTTATGTAGATCCTTACGTATTTTTAAGAGTGAATAGCCGAAGAATATTTCTATTTAGTGGATCAACAGGGGGTGAAGCTCAGGTGGTTCCTTTGACCTTTAACAATATGACCCTATTTGAAGTTTTAGCCACAGCAGGTGGAATAAGTAAGGACAATAATGCTAGAAAAATAAAGATTATTAGAAAAACCAAAGATGGGGTTAAGATTTTCAAGGTAGATCTTTCTACAATAGATGGTATACAACAGGGAAATATGATTATGCAATCACACGATATCGTCTATATCCAACCTAATATCAATATTATTCCAGAGATAATGGAAGACTTAAATCCCATATTATCTTTTGCTTCAACCATTTCACTTTTATGGCTAGCCTTAACTCAATTTAACCTATGATTCCGGAAGATTTAAAAAAAACAGAGGAGAGTTTACTTCGCTACAGAGACCGAATTTCGAACTTAAGTAGAGATTTTGAAGTAGGGTTATTCATCTACCTTTTAGGTAAAGTAAAGTGGCTTATACTTTTGTCTTTTCTAGCATTAGTTTTTGGGGCATTCATTTACATGCGATACACACCTAAAATGTATCAAACTAGCACAACCATTCAAATCAATATCAAAGAACAACCAGACGAATTTCTTGAAATATATTCTTATCAACAACAAACTAATATCAATAGTGAAGTTGAATTAATGAAATCTCAAAAGATAATAAATAACACCATTCAAAATTTAAACTCAAATATCCAATACTACAGTGAAGGAGACATTCTAACTAGAGACTTGTATAAAAGATCGCCTTTTAAATTAATGAATTTTAAACTTAAAAATTTGTCTTTAAGTTCAACTCCATTATATATTACTTTTGAAAAAGAATACTTCAAGATCACAAATAGCTCTAAAAGTATTATTTACGCTGACTACATTAAAAACAATTCTTTCTTTAGTAACGAGCACTTTTCAGGAAAATTAATTATTTCAGGAACAATCAATTCATTTGTAGAATCACTCAACAATTACAACTATTATTTTATCATACCAACCATTAATGAAAGAAGAAAAGAGATCACACAAAACCTTGAAATAAATATTCTGGACTATGCTGCGAATACTATTGGAATTACATTCAGTCATACCAATCCAGAGTATGCACAAGATGTGTGTAACCAAATTGCAAAATCTTACATTGAATATGATTTAACCAAAAAAGCAATTAGTTCGGTCAAAATTGTGGAATTCATTAATAATCAAAAAGACAGCGTGGATGTAAGATTAAAAGACAGTGAACGTGAAATTCAAATATTCAAGAAAGAAAATAATGTTAAATCGTCAGATATTCGAAAACAGTCCAGTTTGTCTCAGTTGGATGAATTAGAAAATATCATAATTCAAAATCAAGTTGATATTGAGTTACTAGAGCAATTTAATAGCATGTTTAAAAACTCTGTTTTCAGTGAAATCAATTCCAATTCTATTAAAAGTCTTTCATTATCCAAAATATTTTATGATGACAATATGGTACAAGGAATGATTGCAAATCTGGAAGAAAATGTAAAAAAAAGAGACGAACTTTCTAGAGATGTAACGTCTAATAACGAAAATATGATCATTTTGAATAATGAAATTGAAGAGCAAATCATATACATGAGGAAAGCCATCAAAATGATCAAACAACACAAAATCAAAAAAAATAAGGAGTTAAATCAAAAGATCAGATTAATAGAAAGAAAATTATTATCACTACCAGAAAAAGAACTAGAACTCACCAGATTAGAAAGAATACACGAGATAAATAATAAGTATTATACATTACTTCTTGAGAAAGAGACAGAATATGAACTATCTAAGGCAGGAATAACCACTTACAATGAAATTTTAAAACCAGCACCATTAAACCAACATGCTATTTCTCCAAAACCAATTTTAGCTTACAGCTTAGCGGGAGTTTTAGCTTTGGTTATTTCAGCTTTAATTGCAGTCGTAAAGTATATTACACACGACAAAATTACTTCACTACACGAAATTTCTAAATATTCTGAAGGAAGCATTGGGATACTAGGAATGGTACCTTTATTAAAGACAAAACCTGAAGTATCTCAACTTATAGTGGATAAAAGTCCAAAGTCTATGGTTACGGAATCCTTTAGGGCATTAAGGACTAATCTACAATTTATCAATAATGAGTCGAATTCAAAAATCGTAGCAATAAGCAGTACTATTTCTGGTGAAGGAAAGACATTTTTGGCCATCAATTTGGCAGGCATCATCGCATTTACAGGGAAAAAAGTAGTTATCATTGATTTAGACATGAGAAAACCTAAAATTCACATTGGATTTGGAGTTAAAAACGACAAGGGAATGTCAGAAATTTTAGTGGGTAAAAATCAAATATCAGAATGCGTAAAAAATAGTCCGCTAAAGAATCTAGATTTTATTACTGCTGGCACACTCCCACCAAATCCTTCAGAATTGATAGTGAGTAATGAATTTGAAAGTACGATTAATAAGTTAAAGAAAAAATACGATCTTATTGTTATTGACAACCCACCTGTGGGGCTTGTTACGGATGGCATTCCGGTTCTAAACATGAGTGATTATCCAATTTACGTATTCAAAGCCAACTTTTCAAGAAAAAATTTCATTCAAAATGTAGATCGATTGATAAATGAAAACAACTTATCTAAACTATCTGTTGTGCTAAATGGAGTTGAGTCCAATAAAAGAGGATATGGGAGCAAATACGGGTATGGATATGGATATGGGTATGGGTATGGGTATGGGTATGGGTATGGTTACGGTTCAAAATCGTACACTTCTTATTATTCGGATGATAGTTTTTTGAATAAAAAAAGTATTTTTGATCGCTTATTAGACATGTTCAAAAGGAATGGAAGTAAAAAAGACCAAAATTAATGGTGTCTTTCTATTAAAACCTCAAATTTTTGAGGATAACAGAGGATATTTTTTTGAAAGTTTTAACGCTAATAAATTTAATGAAGCTACTGACTTAAATGTACAATTCGTACAAGATAATCAATCTCTTTCCAGCAAAAATGTACTGAGAGGCCTTCATTTTCAACATCCACCCTTTGCACAATCAAAATTAGTCAGTGTAATAAAAGGTGAGGTATTAGATGTGGTGGTAGATATTAGAAAAGATTCCGAAACATACGGAGAGTATTTAGCAGAATATTTAAGTGAAGAAAACCATCATCAATTATATATTCCAGAAGGTATGGCGCATGGATTTTTAACTCTTAAAAACCATACTATTTTCTCATATAAATGTTCCAATTATTATCACAAAGATTCTGAAGATGGGATTATTTGGAATGACAGTAACTTAAATATAAACTGGGGTATTAAAAATCCATTAGTTTCTAAAAAAGATCAACTTGCGAAAAATTTTGCTTCTTTTGTATCACCTTTTTAAATGGCAAGCGAAGAGTATATATTTTTAATTTATGCTGGTTTTTTTATAAGCATAATTTTGTTCTGTATTTTAATTAATACCATTCTTCTAAAATTTGCCACTACACTAGGCATAAGGAATAATGAAAAGCCAATTATAAGATGGAGTGCGGTTTCTAAGCCATCTCTTGGAGGAACATCGTTCTACATTTCATTTTTAATTTCAAATGCTTGTTATGGAATATTTTTTAATTCTCAAAGCCTATTCAATGACGGGCAGGTTATTGGAGTTATTGGAGCTATATCACTAGCCTTTCTCATGGGATTAGCAGATGATGCCTACAACACGAAACCCCGCCTAAAATTCCTTGTTCAAGTCTTTTGTGGTATAATCTTAATCATTTCTTCAAAATTCACCAATCAACATGAATCCTTAGTAATACAACTATTTGAAAGCAGTTATTTAAATTATGGAATCACTATTTTCTGGGTTGTGGCCATTATGAATTCTATAAATATGTTAGACAATATGGACGGGATCACTGCTCAAACTTCATTTTTTATTATCACTACAGCTATCATATTTCTAAGTTTCAATTGTGGATTTGAAAAATAT
>JAYYEV010000023.1:0-3764 GCA_036159515.1 Bacteroidota bacterium
GAATCCTCAAAGTAGTGCATACGGAACTAATGGTTTTGATGAAAATTGGACACATCAGTATACATATGACGTAACTGATTTTCAACATCTACTTAAAGACTCTGTTGAAATTGATGCATTTTATGCTGGATGGGCTAGTGGCTATAGTGTTTCACTAAACTTTGAATTTATTCATGGAATCCCCCCAAGGACACCAATTAGTGTTAGAAATGTATATAAAAATGGTTCTGCTAGCTATGAGTATTTGAGCTCTAATGACTTTGAGATTAATCAAATGCCATCAACAAAATTATCCACTTCTCAACACGCTTCAAACTTTAAATTACAGTTCATCCCTACTGGCCATGGGCAAGCTGGTGAGTTTACACCTAATATTAGTTATTCGGTTAATATAAACAACAATCAAGTTGGAGGAGATGTTATTTGGAAGGATGATTGCGATTTTAACGCCGTTTGGCCACAAGGAGGGACTTGGATTTTTGATCGTGCCAATTGGTGTCCAGGCGAAGCTGTGCCTATCTTCAATCACGAGTTAACGCCATATGTTACAGCAGGAGACTCTGTTTTAATTGATATCAATTTTAGTAGTTTCAATCCTAATGGTGCAGCCTCATACTCATGTGCTGTTCATTTTTTTGAATTTGATGAGCCTAATTTCGTATTAGATGCCGAAGTTGTTGATATAATTAGTCCCTCTTTAAAAGATCAATATTCTAGACTAAATCCGGTATGTTCTAACCCTATAATTAAAATTAGAAATTCAGGGACTCAAGAGTTAACATCTTTAACTATTGAATATGGAATTGACGGAGGAACAATGCAGTCTTATGAGTGGAGTGGAAGTCTTGATTTTATGCAAGAAGAAGATGTGAGTCTTGGTGAAATTATTTTCAACGGAACATCAAATAAATTTAATGTTATTGTTTCAAATCCAAATAATCAAGAAGATGAATATGATGATAATAATTTGATGAGTTCATATTTTGAGGAAGTTCCTGTTTATGAAAGCACATTTGTAGTTAATCTAAAAACAAATAACTACGGATTCCAAAATTATTGGGAAATTTTAGATAGTAATAAAGAAGAGGTTTACGTTAAAGATAACTTTTCAGATAACACTATTTACAATGACACAATTCATCTAGACAATGGATGTTATTCATTTAATCTTTATGATTCTGGGGGCGATGGATTAGATTTTTGGTATTGGGATGCAATTGGACAAGCTGATGGTTCTGGTTATATTAGGCTCAGAAGTCATAATTCTAATTCAATTTTTAAAACTTTCAATGAAGATTTTGGCTCAAAAATTATTCATTCATTTCGAGTGGTTGATCAAAATACTTCAGAAGTTTTGGGCTGCACAAATAATATTGTAAGTATGGTTACTACTGATAATTATGGAGGTGGATGGGGCTGGTCTTTTGGATATAATGCATCGTGGACTATTACAGATATTAATGACTCAACTAACATATTTTCAAGCCCATCAGTTTATACAGAAGATGATACAGAAGAAAATATTAGTGACAATGGAGTTGAGTCATATGACTTATGTTTAATTGATGGTTGTTATGAAGTAGTTACAACAAATCAATTTACTTCATATGATCACAATTTGATATGGGAATTTGCAGGTGTATCTAATAATGTTAATATCAATAGTTATGTTGCTATTGGATCTGCTTCATGTCCAGTGCCTGGTTGCACAGATTCTGAGGCTACTAACTACAACTCTGAAGCTACTGAAGATGATGGTTCTTGTGATTATCCTGTAGTTGACAATCCATGTGATATTATGCCAAGTGGTTTATTTGTGGATAATATCATTCACGAGCGTGTAACATTTAACTGGTCTGCACCCTCTTTGGCACCATCATACTATATGATTCGTTACCGTCCTGTGGGAACTACTGCATGGACAGATTTGAGCGCTGGACCTCAAAACGATTTGCCATTTACAGGTACTACTAGAACACGTTACTTTATGGAGCCAGGCACGACTTATCAGTGGAAAATTAGAGCTAGAGTAGTAGATGAAAACGGAGTAACTGTTTGTCAATCTCCGTGGTCTGCTTCTCATCAGTACACTACGCTACCAGCTTGTGCTAACCTCACTGACTTAAGTGTCAATGCAGAAGCTAACTTAGTATACTTCAACGCTATTAAACCAAGTGGTGAATGGGGCATATGGCAAGCCAAAGGAAAGATTAGAGAAATAGGTTCTAATAACTACAGATACTTAGCTACTACAGTAGATAATTATTCCAATCAGATTAAATACAACTTTACGCCTAATACAGATTATGAGTGGCATACTAAAGCTTGGTGTACGGGAAATGTAGATGCAGATGGCAACTCTGATCCACAATACCATAGTGGTTGGGGTGAGTTTAGTGCCTTTACCACACAAGACCCTTGTGATAAGTTACCTGTAAATCTTAGCACACAAGGACTTGTTCAATCAATTTCAAATATATTGACTATGAGTTGGGATACACCAATAAGCGGTCAGCCGCATCATTATTTCTTAGAATTAAACAATGAAACTAGTGGGCAGACTTGGCAATGGAATAATATCCCAGGCTCTTCCAATATTAAGTCGAAGTATAACCTAACTGAAGGAGTGTATTCTTGGCGTATTAGAGGAGCTTGTGGAGAGAATGGTACATCGTGGGCTACACCGTTTACTGGCTATGAGCACTACACATTAGGTGGTTATAGATTAGCAAATGACTCACAATCAAATAATCAGTTAACTAACATTAGCGTATATCCAAACCCATCAAAAGGTGAGTTTAACATTAACTTTAACTTAGAAAGTAGACAAGATATTTATCTAACCATTACCAACTATTTAGGTGAAGTGGTATTCACAGAAGAATTGAAAAATCAAGAAGTTCAGTATAGCAAAACCATTGACTTAGGCAATAAAGCTAACGGGATATACATGTTAAACATCACAACGAATAATCAAAACATCAATCAAAAGATTGTTATTCAATAAGACAAAAGTTCGAAATAAGGATACTTAGGTCCACCAAAGCGGAATCTATCTCATTTAGAGAGAGGGTTCCGCTTTTTTTTAAACGACCTAGTTAAACTAATTATACTTGAAAAACTAAACTAATTTTTATTTAATCTAAATACAAATAGCTGAATTTCAGTAATTTATAATTATTCTAATTAATTTTTTTACTAGAATTGCAGTATTGTGGAATTAAGGTAAGTTAATTCGTGTAAAGTTCGATATAACCCTTAGTTTTACCAAGGCGGAATCTATCTCACTATGAGATTTGGTT
The DNA here is from genome assembly GCA_036159515.1 of Bacteroidota bacterium. Taxonomy (GTDB): domain Bacteria; phylum Bacteroidota; class Bacteroidia; order Flavobacteriales_D; family Parvicellaceae. Next base: position 3,303 of record JAYYEV010000023.1, read on the forward strand.
CCGCTTTTTTAAAATAACTCAGTAAATTTAATACTTGAAAAACTAAACTAATTTTTATTTAATCTAAATACAAATAACTGATTTTCAGCAATTTATAATTATTCTAATTAAATTTCTTACTAATTTTGTATAAATTTTTTATTATGATAAGACAAGTTAATACGTGTACTAATTGCCAAAATTTGAACCCAGACTTTAATTGCCTAAAACATAAAAAGCAAGTTGATCTCAATAACGTATGTGATTCACATGTTTCTGAAAAATCTTTATCAATCAATTCTTCTTGTTTAGATTGTAGGTTTTTCAAGCAACAAGACTGTAAATACCCTTCAAGAGCAGGTGAAGGTATGTTATGCTTTAGTTGGAATAAGATTTAATTTTAAATTTTAATCTCTAAACTAAAATAATAATTTCTATTTGGTGATGGAATAATTCCTGGCCCAGGATAACCAACTGCTCTTC
>JAYYEV010000024.1:0-33344 GCA_036159515.1 Bacteroidota bacterium
AAATAGTGTCAACATCCCCTTGTTAAAGCAAGCTGAAAAGGTCCTTAAGATTACTTATTTAGAAGCAAAACTCTTTAAAAGTAATATGATTGGAACTGAACATTTACTGCTTTCCATTTTAAAAGAAGATAATAATTTAGCATCATCAATACTTAAGGAGTTTAAAGTAGATTATGAATCCATTAAATACGAATTAGATGTTATGCAAGAATCGGGTTATAAATCTGATTTGAATCCAACTGCTAAGAATCCAGAATCAGCTGATGAAGATGATGATGCTAAAGAAGAAGATTTTTCGTCTAGCAGCACGTCAAAAAAGTCATCCGAATCTAAGTCAAAAACGCCTGTATTAGACAATTTCGGCAGAGATCTTACTAAATTAGCAGAGGACGACAAACTTGATCCTATTGTAGGTAGGGAAAAAGAAATTGAACGTGTTTCTCAAATACTATCTAGAAGAAAAAAGAACAATCCCCTTCTCATCGGTGAACCAGGTGTGGGTAAGTCTGCTATTGCAGAGGGATTAGCACTAAGGATAACTCAACGAAAAGTATCAAGAGTTTTATTTAACAAACGAATTGTTTCTTTAGACTTAGCTTCTTTAGTTGCTGGCACAAAATATAGAGGACAATTTGAAGAAAGAATGAAAGCGGTGATGAATGAATTAGAAAAGTCACCTGATATTATATTGTTTATAGATGAAATTCATACCATTATTGGTGCTGGTGGTGCCTCTGGCTCTTTAGATGCATCAAATATGTTTAAACCAGCTTTAGCCCGTGGGGAAATACAGTGTATTGGAGCTACTACTCTTGACGAATATAGACAATACATTGAAAAAGATGGTGCACTGGAAAGAAGGTTTCAAAAAGTGTTAGTTGAACCCACAAATGTGGATGAAACCCTTCAAATTTTACACAACATAAAGGAAAAATATGAAGATCATCACAATGTATCTTACACGGATGATGCGATTAAATCCTGTGTAATGCTTACCGAAAGATACGTATCTGATCGTCATCTTCCTGACAAGGCTATTGACGCCCTGGACGAAGTGGGTTCTCGTGTTCACATTACCAATATTAATGTACCCGAATCCATTATAAGTATTGAAAAACAAATTGAAGAAGTAAAAGACTTAAAAAATAAAGTTGTCCGAAGTCAACAATATGAGGAAGCAGCTAGGTTAAGAGATTCCGAAAGAAAGTTAAATGAAGAACTTGATTCAGCTAAAAAGAAATGGGAACAGGAAAGTAAAACTCACAGACAAGTTGTTAATGAAGATAATGTTGCTGAGGTGGTTGCCATGATGACAGGAATACCTGTGCAAAAGATAGCTGAAAAAGAGAGTGGACGTCTTATGCGAATGGCTGAATCTATGAACGGTACTGTCATAGGTCAAAATGAAGCCATTCAAAAAGTAGTTAAAGCCATACAACGTAATAGAGCTGGTTTAAAAGACCCTAACAAACCTGTTGGTTCATTTATATTTTTGGGTCCTACAGGTGTTGGTAAAACCCAACTTTGTAAAGTTTTGGCTAAATTTTTATTCGATAGTGAAGATGCACTTATCCGCATAGATATGAGTGAATACATGGAAAAATTTGCTATATCAAGGCTTATTGGAGCACCTCCTGGATATGTTGGATATGAAGAAGGCGGACAATTATCGGAGAAAGTTAGGAGAAAGCCCTATTCGATTGTATTGTTAGACGAAATAGAAAAGGCGCATCCTGATGTTTTTAATTTGCTTCTTCAAGCATTAGATGATGGTAAAATGACAGATAGTCTTGGGAGGAATATAGACTTCAAAAACACCATCATCATCATGACTTCTAACATTGGAGCAAGACAATTACAAGACTTTGGAACTGGTGTTGGTTTTGGAACAAAAGCCAGAACGGAAAATGACCAAGAAAACACTAGAGGAGTAATTGAAAGTGCACTTAAAAAAGCTTTTGCACCAGAATTTTTAAATCGTATTGACGATGTAGTCATCTTTAATTCTCTTTCAAAAGATGACATTTTAAAAATAATTGATATTGAACTTGATAAATTATTTCACAGAATCAACGCTCTTGGATATCAAGTAAAGCTTACAGAAAAAGCAAAAAATTACATTGCTGATAAAGGTTACGATGAAAAGTATGGTGCAAGACCACTAAGTAGAGCAATCCAAAAATACATTGAAGACCCTCTTGCAGAAGAAATTATTCAAAAAAACGTAAAAGAAGGAGATTTAATTAAAATAGATTTTGTAGCTAAGACAGAGGAAATAAAAGTAAGTGTTAATACTCCTAAAAAGACAAAACCTAAGGGTTAAGATTACAAGTCTTCTTGCTCATTCCACATGGCTTCAAAATCGGGGGGTTCTATGCCTAACTCCTCCTCTATTTCCCATTGTGTCCTCTGTCTTTTAAAAGTAGATTCTTCCTTCCTACTAAAATAAGCCAATATAATTCCCGTCAATGCTCCAAATAAATGGCTTTCAAAACTGATGGTCCAATCGTAGGGAAAGATACCCCAAACCATACTACCGTATAAAAAAACTACAAATAATGCCACAGTAAGAAGTCTTTTATCCTTTCTGAAAACTCCACTGAAAAAGATGAAAAATAATAAACTATAAATGACTCCACTTAGTCCTATGTGGTATGCATTTCTTGCTGAAATCCAAACAAATACACCTGTATAAAACCAGGACTGTAGTAAAACCCTCCATGCTATCGGTTTGTAAAAATAAAATAATGTCCATCCAAGAATTAAAAATGGGAAAGAGTTATTTATGATATGATTGATATCTCTTAAAGAATGGATAAGTGGAGAAGTAATTATTCCAATCAGACCAAAAAATGAACGTGGTAAAATACCAAACTCCGTAAAATTCAATTGAAAAGTGATCTGAATAATATGTACTGCCCATATGAATGCCAAAAAAAAGAGAATCCACAGCGAGTTTAGAAAGACTTGAAAGAACTCTCTCATTATTTTAGACCTCGCTCCTTTTTAATTTGCTCGTAGGCTTCTTGAATTTTTTGGAACTTTTCCTTAGCTGCTTTTAATTGTTCTTCACCTGACTGATTGAATTTATCAGGGTGATGTTTTACTGCCATTTTTCGATATGCTTTTTTTAGCTCTTCATCACTTACAGACTGATCAATCCCCAATACTTTATAAGCGTTAGAAACATCTTTATAAAACATAGATTTTATTTGTTCATATTCTGCTTTGGTAATTCTAAAATAGTTGGCTATCGTACTTATTATACTTTCTTCTTGCTCAGAAACATGTCCATCCGCTTTTGCAATACCAAATAAATATTGAATTAACAGTGTTCTCTGCCGAAGTGGCATACTCTGGTTGATCGTATTACAAACTTCATTCAATGCAAAATTTTTCTGAAGTATATTTTTGAAATCTCGGATGTACTTTGTAGCTAAGTTTGGAGAAAACTGCTGTCTAAAAAAGGATTTCACATAATCTAGTTCTGACTTCAACACTTTTCCATCAGCCTTCATTACCGCACCAGATAATATTAAAAGTGCAGTAGCAAAATCATTTTGTGTTATCCTGGTGGTATAATAATCTTCCGTGTATTGATAACTTCTAAAGCGATCTCTAAATTGATCATAATTTCCAGATGCTCTTCCATTTACGCGATCAAAAGAAGAACCGATAAAGTAACCAATGATAGAACCAAAAATGCTTCTTGTAAAAAAGAACCCGAGTATAGCTCCAATTATACCACCTAACCCAAAGGACATATTATATTAATTCGAAACTTCTCTCCACAAAGTCTGTTAAATCTTCACCTTTCAGTAAACCATGTGATAAAAGCGCTAAATCTACCGCTTGTTTAGCTAATTTTTCTTGCTTTTTCCCTTTTGAATCTACAATTTTTGATGTTAAGACATGGTTTGTATTTATAACCAAATTATACATTTCAGGCATAGCTCCCATCATGTGCATACCGCCCCCACCTACTGCTTGCTGCTCTTTCATTCTCCTCATAAACTCACTCTGTGTAATTAAAACTGGTTTTTCAACTTCACTCAAACTTTCTACTTGGATTTGAAATTTTTCTTTATCCACTACTTTTTCAAATAGCGGGGTTAGGGATTCTTCCTGATCTTTATCTAATTTAGAAGGAATATCCTCATCTTTAGCAATAATTTTATCTAAGGTATCTGCATCAACCCTTGCAAATGAAACACCTAAATCTTGTTCCATTTTGGAGATGTAATGAGACGATAACGGGCCATCTAAAACCAAAACATCATATCCTTTATCATTTGCTGTTTTTATCAGCGAATGATGCTCTTCTTTGTCATGAGTATAAAGGAAAATAATTTTATCATTTTTATCGGTCTGAGCTGCTTTGACTTTTTCTTTATATTCTTCTAAAGTTGAATACTCCTCTTTAGTATTCTTAAATAAAGAGAAAGCCTTTGCTTTTTCATTAAACTTCTCATCAGTTAGCACACCGTACTGTATAAATACATTTATATCATCCCACTTACTTTCAAAATCAGATCTATCTTTCTTAAACATACCATTAAGTTTATCCGCTACTTTTTTAGTAATGTGATTCGATATTTTCTTCACATTGCCATCACTTTGTAAGTAAGATCGAGAAACATTTAGTGGGATATCAGGCGAATCGATAACACCGTGTAGTAAGGTTAAAAATTCAGGAACGATATTTTCTACAGAATCTGTAATAAATACTTGATTACTGTAAAGCTGAATTTTATTTTTCTGTAAATCTATTTGATTCTTCAACCTAGGGAAATACAGTATACCAGTTAAATTAAATGGATAATCCACATTTAAATGGATATTGAAAAGTGGTTCTTCAGTAAATGGATATAGTTCATTATAAAATGATTTATAATCTTCATCTTTTAATTCTGCAGGTTTTTTTATCCACGCAGGAGAAGTATTATTGATAATGTTGGGAACATCAATTGAAACTTTTTCTACATTTCCATCTTTATCTTTCTTTCCTTTAGGATCTTCTATCCATTCCTTTTTAGTTCCAAATTCAATATCAACAGGAAGAAACTTGCAATACTTATTCAGAATTTCTGTTAACCTATTTTCTTCTAGAAATTCTTTAGAGTCTTTATCTATAAAAAGGATAATATCGGTTCCTATTTCATCTTTTTTAATTTCTTTTAACTCATAAGTTGGATCTCCATTTGATTCCCATTGCACTGGGGTTGATCCCTCTTTATGAGAAAGAGTTTGAATTTGGACTTTCTTTGACACCATAAATGAAGAGTAAAACCCTAAACCAAAATGACCTATTATTGAATTTGGATCTTTATCCTTATACTTTTCTAAGAATTCTTCAGCACCAGAAAAAGCAACTTCATTTATATATTTATTTACTTCATCTGCTGTCATTCCTATACCATTATCTCTAATGGTAATGGTTTTTTTCTTAGCATCTAAGATAACTTTTACCTTAAGGTCTTTTACCTCATGTTTTACTTCGCCAGCAGAAGCCAAGGTCATTAATTTTTGAGATGCATCTACTGCATTAGAAACCAATTCTCTAAGGAATATTTCTGTATCAGAATAAAGAAATTTCTTAATAATTGGGAAAATATTTTCGCTTTGTACGTTTATTGTTCCTTTTTCCATTTTAGATAAATTTTTAAAATACTCTTCAAAGCATGTGCCAATGCAATAACGAGTGACATAATGTCCTACATGTTGATCTTATGCAGGTTCTTAAGAAATAATGTCATCATTAATCAAATAACTGATGTGAATAACTAGTCTCCTTTAAATTTAAAAAACATAAGTCGTATCTTATTTTTGAAATTATATGACAGTAGTTAGATTTTTAAATAATAAATATTTTTACACCACAGTTATCTTGTTTTTGATACTACTGATCTTTGAAGACACTACCCTGTTTAGGTTGTATGAAATGAAGAAAGAACTTAATGAGATTTCTGTTCAGAACGAATTGAAATCAATTGAAATCGAACAAGTAAAAGAAAAGACACTTCAACTTACAACAAACAAAGAGGCATTAGAAAAATTTGCAAGAGAACATTATCTTATGAAAAAAAAAGATGAAGTCATTTATGTTTTTGACGATCTTTAATTTCTTCAGAACGGATGTAATCTTGTAATATAACAGTAGCGGCTATAACATCCACATTTTCTTTTTTTCTTCTGTCAGACTTTTTATAATTACCCTCAATCATTGATTTTTTAGCGATTAATGAAGTAAATCTTTCATCGTACATAACCACATTAATTTCCGGGTATTTAGTTGTTAGCTTAAGTTTAAAAGCATTTACTAAACTAGTTGCATTAGTACTATTGTGATTCATTTTCAATGGAAGCCCAATAAGAATGGTTATTACCTTATTTGTTTTGATGAATTCTTCCAAGTAAGACTCTAAATCTTTTGTGGGAACTGTTTTGTATGGATGTGCAATTAGCATAGGATAAATAGCAAAAGCTAATCCTGTTCTTTTTAGTCCATAATCAATAGCCAGAATATGATTCATCAATCAAATATAGTATCAGAACAGCTTTAATGATAATTATTTACAATATTTGTAGTATGGATATTAAATCAGTAATAGAACTCGCTTGGAACGACAGAAATCTACTAAAAGAAAAAACTACTATTGATGCTATTGATCATGTCATTGAAAAATTAGACAAGGGAGAACTTAGAACAGCTGAAATCCAAAATGATAATTGGATAATTAACGAATGGGTGAAAAAAGCTGTTGTACTTTATTTTCCTACAAGAAAAATGGAAACCATTGAACTAGGCCCTTTTGAATTTCATGATAAAATGAAGTTAAAAACAAATTATAGTGATCTTGGCGTAAGAGTAGTTCCTCATGCTGTAGCTAGATATGGGTCCTATATTTCTTCAGACGTCATTTTGATGCCTTCCTACGTAAATATTGGAGCATATGTGGATAGTGGCACTATGGTGGATACTTGGGCCACAGTTGGTTCTTGTGCACAAATTGGAAAAAATGTACATTTAAGTGGAGGTGTTGGAATTGGTGGTGTTTTGGAACCATTACAAGCCTCACCAGTCATTGTTGAAGATGGTTCATTTATAGGTTCAAGATGTATTTTAGTTGAAGGCGCTAGAATTGGAAAAGAAGCTGTTTTAGGAGCAAATGTGGTTATTACAAAGTCCACAAAAATCATTGATGTTACTGGAAAAGAACCTGTTGAGTACAGAGGTTTTGTTCCTGAAAGAAAAGTAGTTATTCCCGGGAGCTATGAAAAAGAATTTCCAGCCGGTAAATATCAAGTACCGTGTGCCCTAATAATTGGTGAAAGAAAGGAAAGCACAAATCTAAAAACTTCTTTAAATGAAGCACTTAGAGAATATGATATTTCAACTTGAAAATCTACTTAAATGAGAATAGGATTTGATGCAAAAAGAGCTTATCAAAACTTTACAGGTTTAGGGAATTATAGTAGAGACTTAATTGAAAATTTAATTGAGTTCTACCCCAGCAATGAATACAGACTGTTTGCTCCTAAAGAAAATAAAAATCCAAGATTAAATTTTCTATCATCGCACGAAAGTGTTTCCACTATTTTCCCAGAAACTCCTTTAAATAAAACGTTCAAAGGTTATTGGAGAAGTATTAATATGGAAAAATCTATCATTAAAAATGAAATTGACGTGTATCATGGGTTAAGCAATGAAATTCCTAGAATTAAATCTCACAACATACCATATGTAGTTACTATTCATGATTTAATTTTTAAAAGATACCCTAGAAACTACAGAAATATTGATCGAAAAATATACAATGCAAAGTTTAAATATGCTGTAAAACATGCAGACTTGACTATCGCTATAAGTGAACAAACTAAAAATGACATTGTAAATTACTATGACAGTGATCCAGAAAAAATAAAAGTAATCTATCAAACATGTCATAAAAATTTCAGAAAAGAATACTCTACTGAGCTACTACACCATATCAAAAAAAAATTTAATCTCCCTGATCAGTTTATTTTAAATGTAGGGACCATTGAAACTAGGAAAAATTTGATTTCAATCATCAACGCCATGACTTTGATGAAAATAAAGGCTCCCCTTGTTGTTGTAGGAAAAAAAACAAAATATATGAACTTTATAAATGTTCAACTCAAAAAATTAAAGTTTGATCCTTCGCAAATTGTATTTCTACATGATGTCTCGGTTGAAGATTTACCAGGAATTTATCAGTTATCGTCACTTTTTGTTTATCCTTCAATTTTTGAAGGGTTTGGTATTCCAATTCTAGAAGCATTATGCTGTGGAATCCCTGTTATCACCACAAAAGGAGGATGTTTTAGCGAAGCTGGAGGAAAATTTAGCTCATATGTTGATCCGCTGAATATGGAAGAATTAGCTTATAAAATGGATGAATGTCTAACATACAGTAAAAAAAGAGAGAAAATGATCATAAAAGGATTATTGCATGCTAAAAGATTTGAGCCTGAAACTCTTTCAAAAGAATTAATGCAAGCCTATCATGGATTACTATAGTGACATCAATCCAGAGATCATTGAAGACGTAAGAGAAAAGATAATTAATGGTGCAATTATCATTTATCCAACCGAAACTATTTGGGCTTTGGGTTGTAATGCATTGAACTCTAAAAGTGTTTCCAATATTTTCCAGATAAAAAAGAGAGACCAAAACAAGCCTCTTATCTGTTTACTGAGTCATTATGATCATCTAAAACATTATGTAGATTTACCCACTCAAAATGTGAAAGAAAAATTAAATTTAAACACCCACCCTACCGTAATCTATCAGAACTGTACAAATAAACTAAATCATGTGTCTAACAACGAAAATGAAATAGCAATAAGAATAACGCCATTACAGAAACTCAAATTACTAATTGATGCTATTGAATCTCCAATTATATCTACTTCAGCCAATGTAAGTGGTGAACCCTTTCCAAGGAAATTTGAAGACATTGATAAAAGAATAATTGATTCCGTTGACATTATTTTTAATTTTGATACAGAATCTTCTGGAAATCCATCTAAAATAATAAGAATTGATGAGTTTGGAGCACTTCAATACATCAGATAATCACTACAATGAGCTCATTAAAAATGAACCTGTTCTAAAATCAGTTTGTAAGGTAATAGATCGTTGGGATAAACCAGTTTATCTAATTGGCGGTTATGTAAGGGATTTTATCCTTCAACGTCCCACAAAAGACATTGACATAGTTGTTTTGGGAGATGGAATTGAATTAGCTAAGGCCGTTTCAGATTCACTAATTCAAAGTTCGTTTTCTGTATTTAAAAACTTCGGAACGGCTATGATAAAATTAAACAATATTGAAGTTCAATTTGTGGGGGCTAGAAAAGAAAGCTACAGTAGTGATTCAAGGAACCCTATTGTAAGTCCAGGAACTCTTGAGGATGATCAAAATAGAAGAGATTTCACCATTAATGCGTTAGCCATTAGTCTTAATGGAAATTCAAAGGGGTCTTTTGTAGACCCCTTTAATGGATTAAAAGATTTAAAGGACGGAGTTATTAAAACACCCTTAAATCCAACTGAAACCTTTTCAGATGATCCATTAAGAATGATGAGAGCAATTCGTTTCACATCTCAATTAGGTTTTATTATTTCAAATGAAACATTAGAAGGGATAACACAAAATGCGGAAAGGATTAAGATAGTTGCGCAAGAAAGAATTACGGAAGAATTAAATAAAATTATAATGAGTAACCACCCTTCATTAGGATTTAAACTATTGGAAAAAACTCACTTATTATCTCATATTTTTCCTGAATTTCAAGCCCTCAAGGGTGTAGATACAATTGATGGCAAAAAACATAAAGATAATTTTTACCACACTTTAGAAGTACTTGAAAATATACTTGAAAAGAGTATTTCAAATTTATGGCTTCGATGGGCTGTTTTACTTCATGATATAGCGAAGCCAGCAACAAAACGATTTGATCCTATGCAAGGTTGGACATTTCATGGACATGATGATAAAGGGGCAAAAATGGTTCCTAAAATTTTTAAAAGAATGAAGCTGCCGCTGGATGACAATATGAGATATGTTCAAAAATTAGTCCTTCTCCACTTGAGACCAATATCCCTAACTAATGATCAAATAACCGACTCTGCACTTAGACGCTTACTATTTGAGGCAGGAGATGATTTAGGAGATTTAATGTATTTGTGTCAAAGTGACATCACCTCTAAAAATATTGAAAAGAAAAAACGTTATCTGAAAAGATTTGAAGTGGTCAAAAAAAAGCTGAAAGAGGTGGAAGAAAGAGATAAAATAAAAAACTGGCAACCACCTATAGATGGAAAGGAGATTATGGATACCTTAAATTTATCACCGGGAAAAGAAATAGGACTGATTAAAGAAGGAATTAAAAATGCTATTCTTGATGGTGTAATTAAAAATGATGTTGATGAAGCAAGAAACTTTATGCTTAAATTGGCGAAATCAAAAGGTATTTTATGAGTAATGAAGTATTTAAATTAAGGATAGTTGCTGACACAGAAGAAGATATTTTTGCTGATGTATTGGTAGATACTTCATGCCACTTTTTATCGCTGCACCGATATATTTTGGATTTATTTAAATTGGATAAATTAGAAATGGCCTCGTTTTACCTAAGCAACGATGAATGGGACAAAGGTGAAGAAATAACTTTATTCGACATGAGTTCTGAAGAAGATGAATTTTCCCCGTTATCAATGGAATCTACTTCTATTTTTCAGATATACGAAAAAACCAATAAAATTCTTTATGTCCATGATTTCTTGAATATGAATATTTTTTATGTTGAAATTTTAGATCTTCTTCCTGGAAATCAACATCATGCTCAAATACAATTAATTCATCATTTTGGCACTTACGTACCCAAAAAAATGGAAACTCATGAAGCTGACACCAATATGGATCAAATTAATGAAATATATGATGAATTTAATGAAGACCCACTAAATGGAGATTTTGAGGAGTTAGACGAAGATTTGTATTAAATCATTCCTTTATATTTTCTTATCATCCACTCCAAAAATGGAAACATCAAAAGCAGAAAAAGAATCCATTTAAAATCAAGAACATCTGTATTCTCAATCGTTTTTCGAGTTTTAACTTTTTCAGAAGCATTATTTTTTAATTTAGAAGAAAGTTCATTTAACTCATTAAAATAATAGCTATTACTTTTTCCTGAAATAGAATGAAGAAAAGAATGATTGGCCCTCAAATCAGCCCATTCTTTTTTAGACTTGAATATACTAAACTCACCCTTTTCTTGAAAGACTTCATTGTTACTTACCAGTTCTGCATTAAAAGTGTAATTACCTGGTGATAAATGATGTAAGGTTAATTGGTAAATATCTTCATTTCGATTCATTTTGACCCTAAACTCATTTTCTAGAGAATCTTTATAACTAAAAAATAAATCATCATTGTTACTAAGCTCATAATTATTATTGTAGAACTCAGACGAAATGAGTAATGGTTCATCTTCCACAACCATTTTAGGGACATTTAGTTTTAATCTTTTTTTGGGATCTATTTTTTTTAAATATTGAAAGATTTTCTGAAAAAATAAATCAACGTCTTTCGTGCCTAACCCTTTTTGCTGCTGTAGCATGTTCCACCTCCAAATCCCTTCACCTAAAAATACGCCATGATTTGTTTCATTTGATTTGTAAAAGAAAATTACTGGATATGAGAGATCAACCCCATTTATTTTTTGTTTTAATAATGAATGTGCATTTTTGTTTAAAAGGTAGTTAGCAGAAAAAGGCACACTAACAGGTGGCAATGAGGAAAAAATACTGAACCAACTTTTATCCAATTTAAAAGCATCAAAATCATTAGAAAGATAAATATCTACGAGATTTGTTCCTTTAAAGTTAGTTTCTTTATTAACTCCTATTGATGATAAATAATTCTGTTTATTGTCTAGATTATTTCCACTGAAAGTAAAGGAAGGAATTCCCAATTTCTCACATTGATTAAGTAATTTTATCATTTTAGGTGAATCAAATGGCTTAAAAAAACAAATTAAATTATAGCCATCTATGCTTTGATTGAAGTCATTTATTAATATAGATTTAATCTTAGTTCCTTTAATTTTAGTCACAGCATTTTTAAGAGATGAAATATCTGGGTGTGGACATGAGCTTATCATCAGTATATTCTGATTGTAATCTAATACTTCCAGGAGAACAGAAGATCTATTATTAATAATATTAACTTCATCTTTAAGCCCATCTATCTGAACATCAATTTGATGTGTTCCACTTTCAGTTGCCAAAGAAATGTAATTAAACCTATTTATACCCTTTTTTAATGAAACCGTTCTGCTTTCGATAATTTCATTGTTATCGCTCACGATTAACTTTAAGTTTGACACAGCAAGATTTGATTTCACTAATACTTCTAAAGGAAAATTGTTATTCAAAACTGCATACTTATTACTTTTTACTTTTTGAATGGACACATCTGAAATTGTAATGGTATCTCCCAGTAGAATCGTATGTACATTTACTTTTGAATTTTCAAATGTTGGATTGGCATTTCCAGTATTAATTATACCATCTGAGGCCAAAATTAAATCGGTTAGATTTGTGGTGTTAAATTGTTCTTCAACTTGTGTAAATAATTGACCTAAATTTGATTGGTTATGGTTAAATACAAAAGAATCGGACTCCATACTTTTGTTTCCAAAAATTAATGTTCTTATTTCATAGGAGTCACTTAGTTTTGAAAGAAAATTTTTAATAGAGTCTGAATATAAATTTACGTCAAAACGGCTAGTTTTATTTGCAATAATGCTTTCAGAAACATCCTGGGCAAAAACTAAAATGGGTTTTTCTTTTTGAATTTTTGTTTTTTGAATTTTAGGTTTCATTAAAAAGAACGAAATCAACATCAAAAACAAAAATCGAAGTGCAAAAAGTATACGGTATGATATTGAACTTCTTTCTGGTATTTTTTTATTAATGTAAAGAAGCCAACTCAGAAAAAAACTAAGTACAATAAATAGGATTAAGTAATAAATTGGCAGTTCAAAATGAAGTCCCCTCACTCCTATTTGTTTAAGTTAGCATGCCACCACATACACTTATAACTTGGCCAGATACGTATGCACCCATATCTGAAGCTAAAAACAAGCAACAATTAGCTACATCTTCTGGTTTACCAGCTCTCTTTAATGGGATGTTTTGTATCCAATTATTTACCACATCTTCTCCTAGTGCACCCGTCATTTCAGTTTCAATAAAACCAGGTGCTATGGCATTACAACGAATGTTTCTTGAGCCCAATTCCTGTGCAATTGATTTAGTAAAGCCAATAATTCCTGACTTAGATGCAGAGTAATTAGACTGACCAGCATTACCTTGAACGCCCACTATGGAACTCATATTAATAATGGAACCACTTTTTTGCTTCAAAAAAGTTCTAAGGGAAGCTTTAGTTAAGTTAAATACAGATTTAAGATTGATATCAATTACATCATCCCAATTCTCCTCACTCATTCTCATCAATAAACCATCTTTTGTAATACCAGCATTATTGATAAGAACATCTAATTGTCCAAAATCTGCAAGAATTTGATCGACAAGCTCTTGAGCTTCATTAAAATTACCTGCATTAGACTTGTAACCTTTTGCATCAACCCCCATTTCTTTAAGATCGTTAGATAATGCTATTGCTTTTTCTTCACTTGAGACATAAGTAAATGCTACTGAAGACCCTTGTTCGGCAAATTTTTTGGCTATCCCTTTTCCAATGCCTCTGGTTGCACCAGTGATAAGGGTAACTTTGTTTTCTAATAACTTCATTTTTAATTGTAATTGCGGACAAATATATGCAATAAATGGTCATGAAATTATTTTAATAAGGCGTGTAAACATTATATTTTGAATTTAATTTTATTTGGTTATATTGAAGAATTCGTTGATGAATTAATCAATAATTATAAATTTGCAGACCTAAAATTAGCCTAATGTCTACTTCCATATCAAATACTGAAATTAAGATAGATCAGCAAGCTTTTATTGACGAATTGTTGAATGACTACAGATTGATGTGTCTGAGCAGAGAAGCATCTTTACTTGGTAGAAAAGAAGTTCTTACTGGGAAGGCAAAATTTGGAATCTTTGGTGATGGCAAAGAGCTTCCTCAAATAGTTATGGCTAAATTCTTCCAGAATGGCGACATCAGATCAGGTTACTACAGAGACCAAACTTTCATGTTAGCCATCGGAAACTTAACCATTAAACAATTTTTTGCAGGCTTATATGCCCATACTAATATTGAAAAAGAACCCACATCAGGTGGAAGACAAATGGGGGGTCATTTTTCTACAAAGTTTATTGATGAAGAAGGAAAATGGTTAGATTTAGTTAATCAAAAAAACTCAACATCTGACATTTCACCTACTGCGGCACAAATGCCTCGTCTAATTGGTCTTGGATTAGCTTCAAAAGTATATCGTAACAACAAAGAGTTAAGTCACCTGACAAATTTTTCAAACAACGGAAAAGAGATTGCATTTGGAACTATTGGAGATGCCAGTACTTCAGAAGGGATTTTCTGGGAATCCATCAATGCAGCTTGCGTATTAGAAATTCCCGTTGTCATGTCCATATGGGACGATGGATATGGAATTTCGGTTCCCAAAAAATATCAAACAACTAAGGAAAGTATATCTAAAGCATTAGCTGGATTTGAGATAGAAGAGAATACAAACGGTCTTAAAATATTTAGGTGTAAAGGCTGGAGTTATCAAGAATTGTATACGACCTACAAAGAAGCTACAGAATTTACAAGATTAAATCATAGGCCTTCTCTAATTCATGTAGAAGAAATCACCCAACCTCAAGGCCATTCTACTTCAGGCTCACATGAAAGATATAAATCTAAAGAACGATTAGAATGGGCTAAAGAATTTGATTGTATACAAAAATTCAAAGAATGGTTACTAAACGATGACAACGGTTTAGGGAAGCCAGTAACAACAGAAGATGTTTTAAATCAAATCCAAAAAGATGCCAAGGCAGAAGTTAAAAAGATTTCAAAAGATGCATGGAATGAATTTATTCAAGATATAGATCAAGAAAGAAAGCAAATCATTTCCCAACTCGAAATACTTTCTTCTGAAAGTAATCAAAAAGAAAATATTGCAGCTATTATTAATAGTGTTAAGAAGCTAAAGGAGCCCCTTAGAAAAGAAATCTATCAACCATTTCATAAAGCATTACGTATAACTAGATCAGAAAATACTAATGCTAGAAATAGTGTCATGAACTGGTTTAAAAAACAAAAAGAATTTTTAGCTGAGAAATATAACTCAAACGTATACAATGACTTTGAAACTTCTAGCCTTAATGTGGGAAAAGTTGCACCTACTTATGATTCGGATCAAAAGATTGACGGAAGATTAATTCTAAGAAATAATTTCAGAACGTTATTTAAGCGCTATCCAGAGATTTTAACATTTGGTGAAGACACGGGAAAGATTGGTGGAGTTAATCAAGCTATGGAAGGAATGCAAGACGAATTTGGTGAGATTAGAGTTTTTGATACAGGAATTAGAGAAGCATCTATTATTGGACAAGGAATAGGATTAGCTTTAAGAGGGCTTAGACCCATAGCTGAAATACAATATCTAGACTACTTATTGTATGCCATACAAATAATGAGTGATGATATCTCCACTTTAGCTTATAGAACAAAAGGTAATCAAAAATGCCCCTTAATTATTCGAACAAGAGGGCACAGATTAGAAGGCGTATGGCATGCTGGTTCTCCAATGGGTGGCATAATAAATTTTGTTAGAGGCATGGTTGTGTGCGTTCCTAGAAACATGCTAAAAGCAGCAGGTTTTTATAATACACTACTAAAATCTGATGATCCTGCACTAGTGATCGAATGTTTGAATGGATATCGACTAAAAGAAAATGAGCCTTCAAATTATGGTGATTTCACAACCCCAATTGGAGTTCCTGAAATTGTAAAATCTGGAAATGATATTACTGTTGTGAGTTATGGATCCACATTTAACTTATGCGAGCAGGCATCTGAAATTCTGGACGAGATGAACATCTCTTGCGAATTAATTGATGTGCAAACATTACTTCCTTTTGATATAAATCATATGATTGTAAATTCGCTTAAGAAAACCAATAGAATCATATTTATCGATGAAGATGTTCCTGGTGGGGCAACTTCTTTCATGCTCAACGAAGTAATTAATAAACAACAAGGATATTATCATCTAGACTCACAACCTATTACATTATCCGCAAAGGAACATAGACCGGCATATGGATCTGATGGAGATTATTTTTCAAAACCTAACGTAGATGAAATAGTAGATACCATCTATAATATGATGAAAGAAAGTAATCCTACAAAATATCCAAATTAATTGATTTAGAAAAATCCGTTTTTATTTCCAATGATATTATGCATATTAAACCTCAATTAGATAAATTAGTTGAGGAGTTTAATCATCCATTATTTTTAAAAAATGATCCCCTAGGTTTGTTACGGTCTTTCAGGCATCAAAAAGACTTAGAAATATTAGGTCTTTTTCTAGCAACGTTAGCATGGGGAAACAGAAAAAGTATCATTCAAAGTGGAAAGAAATTAATTGACTTATTTGAAAATGAACCTTATTACTTTATTAAATCTTTTGACTCATCATTAACTCACAAGTTGAGTGATTTCAAACACAGAACATTTAATGCCTTTGATCTTCATTTTTTTATAGAAAGATTAAGAGACATATATAAAAAATTTGATTCTTTAGAACAGATATTTTCTCCTGTATTTAGTAATTCGAATAATGCTTACGAACCCATTCTAAATTTCAGAAGTACATTTCTTGGAGAATACATTGATGTAAGAAGTAAAAAGCACATTGCAAATCCATCGAATGGCTCTGCTGCAAAACGATTAAACATGTATTTAAGATGGATGGTAAGAAGGGATAATAAGGGGGTTGATTTAGGTATTTGGTCTTCTATATCCATGTCAAAGTTATCTTGTCCTATAGATATTCATAGCGGTAATACAGCAAGGAAATTTAATTTGCTTTCAAGAAAACAAAATGATTGGAAATCAGTGGTTGAATTAGATGAAAATTTAAGAAAAATGGATCCAGATGATCCTGTGAAATATGATTTTGCTCTTTTTGGATATGGAGTAAAAAACAAGAAATTAAAGTATTAATCTCCTATAAATTCTACATTTGTATTGCATTAGTAGTATCAACGACACACATTTGTTTTTTGATTTATGAAACAAAAAATTAGTTCAGATTTTAAACTAGGGATTTTAGGTGGAGGACAACTAGGTAAAATGATGATTCAAGCTGCATCTAAATGGGATATTGAAATCCATGTTTTAGATTCTGATGAAAATTGTTCTTGTTCTGCACTATGTCACCAATTTCATCATGGGTCTTTCAAAAATTATAATGATGTGTTGGAATTTGGCCGTAATGTAGATCTACTCACATTTGAAATCGAGCATATTAATATTGAGGCACTAAAAGTATTAAAAAACGAAGGAATAAAAACTTATCCTCAACCTGAAGTATTAGAAATTATTCAAGATAAAGGTCTACAGAAACAATTTTATGCAAGACATGATATTCCTACTTCAAATTTTCATTTATTTAATAGCAAAAAAGAAGTTTTAAATGCTATTGAGAATAATATTATCCACTTCCCATTTATTCAAAAATCAAGGAAAGACGGATATGACGGTAAAGGAGTAGTTTTCATTAAAGACGATCAAAGTCTTGATCGTTTATTTGATGTTCCATCCATGGTTGAAGAATTCATAGAAATTGAAAAAGAAATTGCCGTGATTGTTTCAAGAAATAAAAATGGCGAAACAAAGACTTTTCCGACTGTGGAAATGGAGTTTAGTCCAGAGGCAAATCTTGTTGAGCAATTAATTTGTCCTTCAGAAATACCAATAGATTTGGATCAAATGGCAAAAGAACTTGCCATTACAATTATTAATAACCTCAATATGGTTGGGAACTTAGCAGTTGAGTTTTTCATTTCAAAAAATAGAGAGGTATTAGTAAATGAAGTAGCTCCAAGACCTCACAATAGTGGACACCAAACGATAGAAGCCAATATTACTTCTCAGTTTGAGCAGCATTTAAGGGCTATTTTAAACTATCCTTTAGGGTCTACGAAACTGCTAACTCCTTCGGTGATGTTAAATATTTTGGGAGAACCAAACTACACTGGAAATGTTTTTTACAAGAATTTTGAATCTTGTTTATCTAAAGAAGGAGTTTACATGCACATATATGGGAAAAAAATCACAAAACCTTTTCGTAAAATGGGTCATGTAACTATTATTGACGAAACCATGGAAAAAGCAAAAGAAAAAGCGAAATTTGTAAAAGAAACACTAAAAGTAATTTCAAATGACTAAAAGTAACATTAAGGTAGGTGTGATAATGGGTTCTGATTCCGATTATCCGATTATGAAAGAAGCCGTGAAAATTTTAAATGAATTTGAAATTGATTATGAATCAACTATTGTTTCTGCGCATAGAACACCTGAAAGACTAGTTGAATATGCAAATACTGCATATGAAAGAGGGATAAGAGTAGTTATTGCAGGAGCTGGAGGAGCTGCACATCTCCCTGGAATGGTGGCTTCAATTACAACACTTCCAGTAATTGGAGTTCCTATAAAGTCATCCAATTCTATTGATGGTTGGGACTCTGTTTTATCCATTTTGCAGATGCCTGGTGGTGTACCTGTAGCTACTGTTGCTCTTAACGGCGCAAAAAATGCTGGATTATTAGCCATTCAAATTCTATCAACCGCTGATGAAAGATTAATTGAAAAATTGAAATCTTACAAAGAAGAATTAAAAAACCAAGTATTAAAAAAGGTAGAAAAAGGATTGGAATAATTTAAATTACACTTAGAGATGTTGAAATAATATTTAAATTTGTCCTTTGATGAATTTTCAGTATCCTCAATTTCTTTGGGCCCTTTCTTTAGTCATCATTCCTATTTTAATCCACCTATTTAATTTACAGCGATACAAAACGCTTTACTTTTCAGACCTCACATTACTTAGGAATATCCAAATAGAATCTAAAAAAAGATCTCAAATAAAAAATTTTCTTTTACTTATTTGTAGGATTTTATTGATCTCATTTTTGGTTATTGCTTTCTGTAAACCTATTTCAAGACCTAATAATAACTCTACTAGTCTAGCATCTCCAATAATAGGTGTTTATCTTGATAATTCGTATTCGATGTCAAGCACAAATGACAACCAAAGTCTTTTGGATATAGCAAAAAGTGATGCCATTCATCTTGTCAACTCCTGTTCTAATGAAACTAGATTTTATATTCTAACTAATGATAAATCCACAAATAAAATTTATTCATTAGAAAAAGAACAAGCAAAAAATCATATTCAAAACGCCACTTTGACAAGTGCAAATATGAAATTAAACCAACTTATTTTAAATCAAAAAGAACAATTTAATAATAACCCAATATATTCTTATTGGTTTACTGATTTACAAAAAAATCAATTTTACCCTGAAAGCAAATTACAAATTCCTGATTCTTCACAATTTTTAGTATCACTTTATCAAAGTGACAACATGTACAATATTTCTATTGACTCTGTTTGGTTTAAAGAGAGAGATAGAAAAATTTTGGTTGAAGACGAAGTTTTTGTATTGATTAAGAATTGGAATGATATAAGAAGTGAAATTCAACTAAAATTGATTATAAATGAGAGTGAAATAATCACTCAAAAGTTAGTTAGTCTTGAAAAATATGAAGAAAAAACCGTTTCAATTAAATATATTTTAAAAAAACATGGTATAAAAAAGGGAGAACTTTTCATAAACGATGGGAGCTACAACGAACTAAAATATGATGACAAATTAACATTTACATATGCTACTGATGACCAATACAAAATTAAATACCTATACCTAGATTCTAACTATAATGAATATGCGTTTAAATCTTTGTTTAGTACATTAAATGAAGTATCCTTTGAATCCGTCAATATCTCCAATGGTTTCAATGAAAATGATTTTGTCGGAAACCTAATTATAATGGATGAAATTGAAAGTATCCCCTTAAATATGTTCCAACAACTTAAAGATCAACATATTGTATTAATTCCACCAACTCAAAACAAAAGTCTTGAGCGTACCAATTTATTCCTAAGATCATACGGACTTTCACTTAATCGAAAAAAAACTGCAACTAACAGATTAAGCGAAAAGAATTTACTTTCGTCTTTTTTCAAGAATGTGTTCAAGGATATAGATCAAAATATTGACCTTCCTAAGTTTAAAACAGGCTATGAGATTAAATCTGAAAATAATGTTAGAAGCTTGATGAAATTCGAAAATGATGACGATTTTTTAATCGAAAGAATCCAAAACAACAAGACACTATACTTATTTAATTCTTCTTTTCGATTCAAAAACAGCAACATAACAAGTCATGCAATTTTTGTTCCTATGTTTCTTAAAATTAAAGAGAATACATCTGTTAATCAGGACTTATATTATCAAATTGATCATATAAAACCCATTAAAATCAAACAAGACTTTAAACCAACAAAAATCATCGTTTCTGATCCAAATAATAAATTTTCAATACATCCTACTACAAAATTAGTAAACGGATCACCTACTCTATATTTAAATAATGTATTAGAAAAAGAAGGATTATATTACATTAAAAATAAAGATTCTGTGATCAAAATGATATCACTTAACAGCAATAGAAAAGAATCTGAAATAACATCTTTTCAATTTAATGATTTCAATTCCTCATTAGAAAAATATGATCAAAATTCATTATTCAAACTTCTAAGATCAAATCAGATTGATAATAAAAGAGAAGATTTTACGATGCAAAGTCAAAAAGACTACTGGATTTATTTTATTGTCCTCGCACTAATATTTATTATTTTAGAAATTCTAATCATAAGATACTATGAAAAACCCGTCTGAATTCTTAGTTAAAAAAGTAACGGTTATTGACCCAAATTCACCATTCAATAAAAAGAAAGTTGATATTCTTATTTCAAATGGCACCATCCAAGAAATATCAAGCAAAATAGCACCTAAAAAAGGCATTAAAATAGTTGATATTGACAAGGGTTACGTATGTCCTGGTCTATTTGACTTTTCAGCAGATTTCCAAGAACCTGGAAATGAACAAAGGGAAACCATAAGTTCTGGAATTGAAGCTGCTAAAAATGGGGGGTTTACTGGTGTTGGATTGCAACCCACTTTACATCCAGCTAGAGATACGTTGAGTGAAATTTCATACTGTAAAGAAAAATCGAATGGAACTCCTTTGGAAATATTCCCATATGGAACAATTTCAAAAAACGGAGATGGAGAGGAGTTGTCAGAAATGTATGATATGTATACCGGCGGAGCATTAGCTTTTACTGATCATCTAAAACCTGTTCAACATGCAGGATTAATGTCAAGAGCGCTACTCTACGCAAAAAATTTCAATGGCTTAGTTATTAGCAATCCTTATGATAAAAGTATATCTCCAACAGGACAAATGAACGAAGGTATTATTTCAACAACTATGGGACTAAATGGTATCCCTTCTATAGCAGAAGAGTTACAAGTAAATAGAGACCTCACCCTAACCAAATACAATGAAGGAAAAATACACTTTAATGTTATCTCATGTAAAGAAAGTGTACTGCGAATTGCAGACTCTAAAAATGATAAATTAAACGTAAGTTGTGGTACATCTATCTATCATCTTATATTCAACGATGAAGATTTACAAAATTTTTCAGCTGATTTCAAAATGCTCCCTCCACTTAGGACTAAAGAAGATCAAATTGCATTAATTGAAGGTATTAAAAAAGGCATTATAGATGTAATCACTTCAAATCATCAACCATACGAAAACGAAATTAGGGAAGTGGAGTTCCCCATTTCTCCTATGGGTTGTATTGGTACTCAAATTGCATTTCCAATGGCATTGACCTATTTACTGGATGAATTAGATTTAGAAACTATTGTAAAAACCATGTCTATTAATCCAAGAACTATTTTACAGACTGATGTTCCTGTGATAAAAGAAGGATTTATGGCAAATTTAACTTTATTTGATACACATACAGAATGGGAATTTGACAAGTCTACTAATTCTTCATTGAGTGAAAATACCCCCATGTTTGATACCACTCTTAAAGGAAAAGTACATGGAACTATTTTAGGCAATTACTTTCATTTTAGTTAATCATATTTATTAAAAAGTTTACATTTGCTTTTGGGCAAGTCTCATACGACCAGCTCCTGCTGAATCCCCCAGGATGGGAACATAGCAAGGGTAAGCGGTTGTAGCGGTGCGATATGAGTAGCTTGCCCTTTTTTTGTATCTTTTTTTTCATGAAAACAGAAATTGCTTTCATGGAAGTAGTCAGTACTCACCAAATGAAGGAGCTTATCTTCCTTTCGTCATCTTTATTTGGAACTGATTATCACGAAAAAAATTATTTTGAACATTCTAAAAATGAGGTCATACTAACAGCTAGTTTTAAGAATAAATTAATTGGATTTTTAAAAATAATTTATGAAGGAGGAAACAGCTTAAAAATTGATTGTATTGGAGTTTCTAAAAAATTCCAGCGGAAAGGAATTGCCACCAATTTACTTTCTTATTACTTTGAGCATCACCACAGCCACACGAATGATATTTATGCACTGGCTTGGAAGACTTCAAGCGGAATTCACGCTAAAAAATTATTTGAAAAATTTGAAATGAGAGCCATAAAAAATCTTGGTCGAATTTGGGAAAACGATTGTGAAAATAATTTCCAATGCCCTTTCAAATTGGGCACTTGTAATTGCAAGGCCATTTTATTTAAAAGAGATTCTATATAAACTGAAAAAATTAACTTATTATACGTTTAGATGTTTATTTTTGAAAAAAAACAACTATGAAATTTTTTATTGACACAGCAAATTTAGATCAAATACAGGAAGCTCAAGATTTAGGAATTTTGGATGGAGTAACCACAAATCCCTCCTTAATGGCCAAGGAAGGTATTGCAGGGGAAAGCAATGTGATAAATCATTATAAGAAAATTTGTGAAATAGTTGATGGTGATGTAAGCGCAGAAGTGATATCAACTGATTTCGAAGGTATCATAAAAGAAGGTGAAGCATTAGCTAAATTACATAAAAACATAGTTGTAAAAGTTCCTATGATTAGAGACGGAGTTAAGGCCATAAAATATTTTTCAGATAAAGGAATTAAAACCAATTGTACTCTAATATTTTCAGCAGGACAAGCATTATTGGCGGCTAAGGCAGGTGCTACTTATGTTTCCCCATTTATTGGACGTCTTGATGACATTAGTACTGATGGTATAGATCTTATTGCTCAAATAAGAGAAATCTACGACAATTACATGTTTGGCACAGAGATTTTAGCAGCTTCCGTTAGACATCCGATGCATATTATACAATGTGCTGAAATAGGTGCAGATGTAATGACTGGGCCCTTGAGCGCAATTACTGCTCTTTTAAATCATCCTCTTACTGACAGTGGTCTTGCTAAGTTTTTAGCTGATTTTAAGAAAGTAAACGCATAAAGTGCTAATTGAGGTTCATCCTGACAATGCTGATGATCGAAAAATAGAACAAATAGTTCATATTTTAGAAAACGATGGATTAATTGTAATCCCAACTGATACCATATACGCATTTGCAGTAAGCTTAAACAGTAAAAAAGGATTAGAAAAATTGGCAAAAATTAAGGATGTTAAACTCAAAAAATCTGAGTTTTCACTCATACTTAATAGCCTAAGTTCAATCTCAAACTACACAAAACCAATTGACAGAAGCATATTTAGAGTTATTAAAAATGCCATACCAGGTCCTTTTACATTTATTTTACAAGCTAATAATCAAGTTTCTAAACTTTTTGGATCTAACAAAAAAGAAGTAGGCATACGAATTCCCAATCACGGTTTAACTAGCTCAATAGTTGAAAAATTGAATCACCCTTTGGTTAGTTCAAGTGTACATGATCAAGACGAAATTATTCAGTACACAACTGATCCGTTTGCCATATTTGAACGTCATGAACATGAAGTAGATGCGGTAGTAGATTGTGGTTTTGGAAACAATGTAGCATCCACCATTGTGGATTGCCGAACGGATGAGCCTTCTATTTTGAGACAAGGTGCAGGCATAATTGATTAGTTCAATTATCATCAAATTAATATGGATAACTTATTTGTAGGGCTTTAAGAAGAACTCTAAATATTTCTGTAATTAGTTCACATGGTTTTAAATTACATATGGATTGGATTCTTTTTAATTGCTTTTTTAGTAGCGTTATTTAAAACAATATTTTTACACGATTATGACGTTTTTTCAGCTATTATATCAAGTACGTTTGACTTAGCTACAACTTCATTTGAGATTGCTCTTGGGTTAACTGGAATTTTATGCTTGTGGATGGGTATAATGAATATCGGTGAGAAAGGTGGCGCAGTAAATGGGTTATCTAAACTAGTTGGACCTTTTTTTAATCAACTCTTTCCTGAAATACCTAAAAATCATCCTTCAAGAGGGTCTATGATGCTAAATTTTTGTGCTAACATGTTGGGGCTTGACAATGCTGCCACCCCAATGGGACTAAAAGCTATGGATCAGTTACAAGAAATCAACCCCAACAAAGACACCGCTTCGAATGCGCAAATCATGTTTTTGGTGCTGAATACTTCGGGTCTAACTCTAATCCCAATTGCAGTCATGAATTATCGATTTCAATTTGGAGCTGAAAATCCAGCTGATATATTTATCCCCATTTTAATCTCCACTTTTATTGCCTCCTTAGGAGGTTTGATAACAGTCGCTATTATGCAGAAAATAAATTTATTCAATAGAATTATTTTAGCATACCTTGGAGGGATATCATTACTTATTTTTGGCAGCGTTTATTACTTTCAAAGTTTAGATCCTGCCACATTAAAATCAGTAAGTTCTCTAATAAGTAGTTTTATCTTATTTGGAATAATTTGTCTCTTTTTAATTCTGGGAGTTATAAAAAAAATTAATGTTTATAATTGCTTTATTGAGGGAGCAAAAAATGGTTTTAATATTGCCATCAAAATCATCCCTTTTCTAGTAGCTATTTTGGTAGGTGTAGGTGTTTTTAGAACATCTGGGGCGATGGATATACTCATTAGCGGCATCAGTTATGTTTTTTCTTTCTTCACTTCCGAACTTGCCTTTATTGACGCTTTACCTACAGCTTTGATGAAACCGCTAAGCGGATCAGGGGCCAGAGGTCTAATGCTTGAGTCGTTTAACCATTATGGAGTTGACAGTTTTGTAGCCAAGTTAACTTCTACTTTACAAGGTACCACAGACACGACTTTTTACATCATAGCAGTTTACTTTGGGGCTGTAAAAATTAAGAATACAAGATATGCCATAACAGCAGGATTAATTGCTGATTTAATTGGCATTGTAACAGCTATTATTGTGGGTTATATATTCTTTAGTTGATCTATTAGTTTATTATAAATAGATAATACTTGTTGTTTTAATTCCATTTTTCCGGAATTGTTTTCTATGATAAAATCCGCATATTGATTTCTGATCTCATCCGATAGCTGGTTTTGAATCCTATTTTCTATATCTTCTAATGATAAATGATCTCTTTTTTTGATTCGTTTAATCTTTTGATCTCTTTTTGCATTTACAACAATTAACTTATCCATTTCTTTGTAAGCGCCACTTTCTATCATAATTGCTGCTTCTTTTATAACAAACTTAGCATTACTGTTTTGACTTAGCCAGTTATTAAAATCAGTTCTTACCGCTGGATGTATTATCGAATTTAATTGTTTCAATTTCGATTCATTTTTAAAAACAATCTCTGCTATATATGAACGATTAAGTTGGTTATTGAGATAGGATCTTTCTCCAAACTCTTTTTTGATTGTACCAATAATAGAGTTGTCATGTTGCATCAAATACTTGGCTCTTTTATCAGAATCATACACGGGTACACCCAGAACTGAAAAAAAACTAGATACAGTAGATTTTCCAGATCCAATTCCACCGGTTATACCGACTTTTAACATGTTATTTACTTAACAATAGAAGATGAATTTGAAAAAACAAATTCCTTTTCCACTTTTAATTTCGTATTCGCATCTACTGAAATAGTGACAGTCGTATCACTTATTGAGACAATAGAACCATGAATACCCCCTTGCGTAATTATTGTATCTCCTTTCTTAAGGTTAGAACGAAAATTCATCAATTCCTTTCTTTTCTTATTTTGGGGTCTTATCATGAAAAAATAAAAAATGGCGATAATAGCCACTAAAAATATAAGTTGAGAATATCCTCCTCCTTCTGGTGCTGCTTGTAATATGTATAACATTTATTATTTAATTTAAATTATAATCCTACTACGTAACCCTCTAAAAAAAGCTTTTGTATTCCTGCTTTTGTATTACTTAGTACGGAAATGTATTTTTTATTGAACCCTTTATTTTTGGTAGTTAACACAATTGGTATTTCTCCAGTACCGCCAGGTGGAATGGGCTCTTTTGGCCAGCCCTTTAGTACGGTACATCCACATGCTGCTTTAACTGAATGAATTAGTAAGTATGAATCACCTGTATTTTCAAATCTGAAAGCATATTGTACTTCTGAACCTAATGCCACGGTATCAAAATGATAAGTTTCTTTCTCAAATTCCATTATGGGTGGATTTTCATTATCAATTAAATCAGTAGTAACATATTTTTCGCTATCTAGCTTATCAGAAATACAAGCCGTTGAAATAAATAATAGTGTAAATAAAATATAACTTTTCATCATTTCTTAATTAATTAAACCTCTTCCCCTCTTAACAAGTTTACCGTCCTTTTTATAGTCTTCAAAAATACGATCAAGAATTCCATTTATAAAACTATTACTTTTAGGTTTACTGTAAAATTTAGAAATCTCTATATATTCATTTAATGTCACTTTTATGGGTATCGAAGAAAATTCTAATGCCTCCGTAATAGCTAAATTCATCAATAACGAATCCATTGTGGCCAATCTTTCTTTTTCCCAATTCTTAGAATAATTTTGTAATACAGCATCATTTTCTTCTTTTTGAAGTACTGCTTTTCTAAATAAATTTTGAGTAAACTCATATTCATCTTCTTTCCATAACGGAAGTATTTCCAATTCTTGATCTTTCGAAATGGATTTAAGTGTCTTTAAAATCATGGAAGAAACGTGATCTAAGTCGTCTTGCCAATAAATACTTTTCTCATAAAAAAAGTGATGTAATTTTTCAAGATTACAAATCTCTTTTTTATAAAGTTGTACCAACGAATCCTTGTCATCAACAAATGAGGTAGTTTCATTTTGTAGTAAATTTTTGAAGTAATCTGTCTGATAAACTTCTTTGTATATTTTTTTGATGAGATCATTTTCTACATCTCCTTCCCAATTAATTTTTCGGTCTTTGCTGATTTTTTGAAGCAATTCGCTATGTTCTATTAAATCAATAAGTTGATTATCAACAAAACCTGTTTTTAATATGTGGATGTCTTGTCTTAAAAACGCTGACCTCTTGGCCTCCTCAATTTGAATCAGAGCTTGCCTTTTTAAGGAAGGAAATAACATTAAAATAAAAATATATAAGTCATAAATTTTTTCAATGCTATGAAAAAGTTCTTTCTCTCCTTTTAATACGTCTTCATTATTGGACTGAAAAAATGCATAAAAGGCCTGAAGGACTTTTATTCTAATATGTCTTCGATTAAGCATTTTTTTCGGCTTCTTTTTTCAATCTTTCTTCTGCCATTCTATTCGCAGCTAAATAAGTAGGGATTTCTTGAGATTGAGACAACTCAAAAATTTTCATTGTGGTGTTGTATATGTCTCCTGCCATTTCCATAACTTCTCGGGATGAGATATCATGAACTTCTGCATAACAATTCATTACACCACCAGCATTTATTAAATAGTCAGGCGCATACAATACATCCTTTTTCATCAATGTAAATCCATGAATGTTTTCATCTTCAAGCTGATTATTAGCAGCACCTGCAATGATAGAGCAATTCATTTTTGCAATCGTATTATCATTCACAGTTGCTCCTAATGCACAAGGAGCATAAATATCCATATCAACCTCATAGATTTTCGATGGAGAGACCACCTCACAGTTATATTTTTGTGCGGCATTTTTAAGTGCGATTTCATTTATGTCTGTAATTGTTAAGATAGCACCTTCCTTATGAAGATATTGAAGTAAATAATCACCTACGTGACCAATTCCTTGCACAGCAATTTTTTTTCCGTAGAGGCTATCCTGTCCATATTTAAATTTTACTGCTGCCTTCATTCCCATATACACACCATATGCAGTTACAGGTGATGGATCACCTTTCTTGCCAGGTAAACCGGTTACAAATTGAGTTGATTTCGCCACATGTAGCATATCTTCTGGAGTGATTCCAACGTCTTCAGCCGTAATGTAAGAACCATTTAAACTATCAATGAACTCACCAAATTTTTCAAATAATGATGGTGATTTTTGTGTTTTTGAATCTCCTATTATTACAGCCTTACCTCCTCCAAGGTTCAAACCTGAGATGGCATTTTTATAGGTCATACCTCTAGAGAGTCTCAACACATCAGTTAGTGCTTCTTCAGAAGAAGCATAATTCCACATTCGAGTACCACCTAATGCTGGACCACAAACTGTACTGTGAACAGCAACAATTGCCTTAAGACCTGTTTTTTCATCTTGGCAAATCAAAATGCGCTCGTGCCCCATTTCATAAAAATCTTGCATTGTACGTATGTTTAGGTTGAATTTTTTTTAACTGAGGTATTTCAAAGATCAATTTTTTGTTTGACAAAAATAATATTTTGTCAATATAAACCATAAATAAAAAGTTTTAGTTAGTCAATGTATTTATCTTTATCACGTGAGCGAATTATTTTATTTAAATAAGTACTTAAAAAGGTATAAATGGCATTTAATTTTAGGATTTATATTTATAATTTGTTCTAATTATTTTGGAGTTTATATGCCCAAAATAATTGATGATGCAGCTGATCAGTTGACGCTTTTTTTAAACTCTGAAAACAAAGAAAAAAACGATCTATGGTCTATAGGGCTTCATCTGGTTGGGTTATATATGTTGTTCTCTCTGCTAAAAGGCGTTTTTCTTTTTTGCACAAGACAAACTATTATTGTGATGTCTAGGCATATAGAGTACGATTTCAAAAATGACATTTTCCTAAAATATCAACAACTCAATCTTTCCTTCTATAAACAAAATAGAACTGGAGATTTAATGAACAGAATTAGTGAAGATGTAAGTAAAGTACGCATGTATTTAGGTCCTGCTATTATGTACACGCTCAATGTAGTGGTGTTGTTTATTATGGTCATAAGTTTTATGATATACAAAAATGCTGAACTCACTTTTTTCGTTCTTCTCCCCTTGCCCATTTTATCAATAATAATTTATAAGGTTAGTGCAATTATCAATAAAAAGAGTGAAATCACTCAGGAACAACAATCTCGAATCACCTCATTTGTTCAAGAAATGTTTTCTGGTATACGAGTTCTCAAAGCTTACAATAGATCCAACTATTTTGCCAATCAATATGACCAAGAAACAGAGGATTACAAAAGAGCATCTTTAAGTTTAGCATTGGTGAATTCCTTGTTTCTTCCATCTATCATATTACTTATAGGACTAAGTACCATCTTTACCATTTATTTGGGTGGATTAAAAAGCATTAATCAAGAATTAGATTATGGTGATATTGTTCAGTTCATATTTTACATTAACATGCTGACCTGGCCATTTGCATCAGTGGGATGGGTAAGCTCATTGGTTCAACGAGCTGCGGCATCGCAGAAGAGAATCAATGAATTTCTTTTAAAGGAAGAAAAGGTAATCAATGAAGGAAAAAAAATTTTAAATAAAATAGAAAGTATCGCATTTAAGCAAGTTAACTTTAACTATCAAACCAATTCAGATTTTAATTTACGTCATCTTGATTTTCAAATTAACATTGGAGAATCATTAGGTATTTTTGGGTCTACTGGGTCAGGTAAATCTACTGTAGCTAATTTATTGACAAGATTATATGAAATTGACAACGGGATTTTTAAAATAAATAATACTGATGTTAAAGAATTTGAGCTGGAGAGCTTTAGAAAATTAATAGGATATGTACCTCAAGATGTATTTCTGTTTTCTGATAGCATATATAATAATATCGCATTTGGTCTTCACGAAAATGATGTAGTTCTTAAAGATGTTGAACAAGCTGCGATGTTAGCAGGAGTATACAGCGAAATTTGTCGATTTGAAAAAGGTTTTGACACGAAAATTGGTGAACGAGGTGTTACTCTTTCAGGTGGTCAAAAACAACGAATAGCCATTGCAAGAGCATTAATAAGAAAACCACAATTACTTATTTTAGATGATTGCCTCTCTGCCGTAGATACAGAAACATCTGCAAAAATTCAACATCAACTTACATCTGCAAATCCTGATCAAATTTCTATTCAGATAAGTCACAGAATTAGCCAATTGTCTCACTGTAATCACATTTTAGTATTGGATAATGGTCAAATAGTACAACAAGGGAATCATATTAATTTAATAGCCCAACAGGGTTATTATAAAAGTATTTACGATAAACAACAATTGGATGAGGTAAATGATTATTAATCTTTTTAAATTTTGCATAAAATAAAAAAGGTTATTTATATTGCACATAAATTCAATAATATCTGATGGGAAACAACAACGAACAAGATAATTACAGAAATGAAATTTATTCTAAATCTGTAAGAGCAGGGAAAAGAACATACTTTTTTGATGTAAAAGCAACCAGATCTGGTGACCACTACCTTACTATCACAGAAAGCAAGAAAAAGTTTGATCAAGACGGTAATTTTCATTTTGAAAAACATAAAATTTTCTTATACAAAGAAGACTTTGATAAATTCAAAGATGGACTTTCTGAAGTTGTTGATAAAATAAATACGTTAAATGAAGATTATTCTGAAGAAAATGACTCTGCTGAAAAATCATTTAAAGACGTAGAATTTGAAGATTTAGATTAGTATTTTATTAACAATCTGGATTTATTTATTCTTCTTTTATTTTTTTATAACATATTGATATTCAGCTTTATAAATTTATTTCTATTTTTCTTCAGACCATTTTCCTGTTCATAATTATTCATATTTGATTAATTAAACATGGTATTGTTTATAATTGAAAAAATACTTCAATTGAGTTCGATAACTTAATTTTATTTTTGGTAAAAGATAATTTGTATCGTTTATGTTAGTTACGTTTTATGGGCATGGTTGTTTTAATGTAGAAGTAAATGGCATTCATCTGCTTTTTGATCCCTTTATAACCCCAAATGAAAAAGCAAATCATATTGATATAAATTCTATCCCTGCAGATTACATCTTAATATCTCACGGTCATGAAGACCATATCGCAGATGTGAAAAGGATTGCGGAAAGAACCAATGCCACCTTAATTTCAAATTTTGAAATCATATCATGGTTTGATAAGAACTTTGGTGTGGGTAATGGTCACCCGATGAATCATGGGGGAAGTTGGAACTTTCCATTTGGTAAAGTAAAATATGTTAATGCTATTCATAGTAGTACACTTCCAGATGGATCTCCTGGGGGAAACCCCGGCGGTTTTATTGTGGAAACAGCTGAAAAAAGCTTTTATTATGCAGGTGACACAGCATTACACATGGATATGAAATTAATTGGTGATTATCACCATATTGATTTCGCATTATTACCAATAGGTGATAATTTCACTATGGGATATGAAGATGCAAGCATTGCAGCAGAAATGGTGAAAACCAAAACTGTAGTTGGATTACATTATGACACATTTGGTTTTATTGAAATTGATCATGAAAAAGCAAAAGAAACATTTAAGAAAAAAAATATCAACTTATTATTACCTAAGATAGGTGAAGAAATTAATTTATAGATGGGAAAAATAATTACAATTGCAAATCAAAAAGGAGGGGTAGGAAAAACAACAACTGCAATAAACTTAGCAGCATGCCTTGGTGTATTGGACAAAAAGACCCTTTTAATTGATGCTGATCCTCAGTCTAATTGCACATCTGGTGTTGGTTTTGAACCTAGAGACGTGAAAAATGGTATTTATGATTGTATTGTAAATGGAGAGGATCCCAGAAATATCATTTTACAAACTAAAAATCCTAATCTGCACATATTACCATCACACATTGATTTAGTAGGTGCGGAAATTGAAATGATTCATCTACAAGAAAGAGAATTTATTTTCAAGAACTTTTTGTCTTCTCTTTCTGATGAATACGATTACATATTCATTGATTGTTCACCTTCACTAGGCTTACTTACGCTCAACGCATTAACCGCTTCTGACAGTGTCATTATTCCGGTTCAATGTGAATATTTTGCTCTTGAAGGACTTGGTAAACTACTAAATACTATTAAAATAGTACAAAGTAGATTAAATAAAAAACTAGACATTGAAGGTATTTTACTTACCATGTATGATACTCGTTTGAGGTTGTCTAATCAAGTAGTTGAGGAAGTCAAAATTCACTTCCAACAATTGGTTTTTGACACCATAATTCATAGGAATACTAGATTGGGTGAAGCTCCAAGTCATGGCGAGACCATTATCATGCACGATGCAAGTAGCAAGGGTGCAGTAAACTATTTGAATTTAGCTAAAGAGCTTATTACAAAAAATATCGACACCTCTGCCAATATAAAGTCAAACGAAACTAACGTAAAAGTCAATGGTGTCTAAGAAAAATGCACTAGGAAAAGGACTGAGTGCTTTATTAGAAAATGCCAAAACCGATATAACTTCTAATGCTGACCGTCAGAATAATGAAGTTGTTGGCTCTATTTCTAGAATCAAAATCTCAAGTATTTCCCCTAATCCTTTTCAACCTAGATTAGATTTTGATAAAGAACCATTAACCGAATTAGCCAACTCTATAAGGGAACACGGAATAATTCAACCCATAACAGTTCGTAAAATTGGAAGAAATGAATTTCAAATCATTTCAGGTGAAAGAAGGTATCAAGCTTCTAAATTAGCTGGTATTGATGAGCTGCCATGTTTTATAAGAATAGCTGATGATCAACATATGTTAGAAATGGCTATCGTTGAAAATGTGCAGCGTAAGGATTTAAATGCCATTGAAATCGCA
>JAYYEV010000025.1:0-27350 GCA_036159515.1 Bacteroidota bacterium
ATACTCCTCCACTTGAAAACCACCACTAGCTAACGCCTCCAAAAAAGGATCTTCTTTTTTTTGATTGTAGAAAATGTCTGGATTGTTAGAAAAATACACCTTATTTGGGCACTCTAATCCAAGTTTAAATCGTGATTTTGATAGGGCTTTCATAACAAATAATTAAAACAGCTGACCAGTATTTAAGATAAAAGTCATAATGAAACCAACAACTTTTCTAGAATATTTTATTTTTGATTTGGTGAAGATTTTTATTACTCAATTAATATAATAAATTCAAACGTAATGTATTTATGTTGTGAACTATCTGTTGTAATTTAAATTTTCTGATGTAGTATTATCTTTTATTGTTTCACCAATTAATATTCCCTCTTTAACCTAGATTGTTGGTACATAATTAGTACTTTTAAGCGTGATTAACATTTTAAAGAAAAAAACAGAAGAAAAAGCAAACTTCAAAATAAAAAATTTAGGTGATTGTATTCGTCTAAGTAATCTTATTCTTGAAGTTAATGATGAATTTATAAGCTACAATACGCTAAGAAGATTTTACGGTATCGTTAAAAGTCCAAAAAAAACATCCACTAAAACACTGGATATTCTATCCCGATTCAATGATTACAAGGATTACGGACATTTTCTAAAAAAATTCAAATTTGAAAATAAATGGAAACGACAAAATGACTTGTATGAAGTAATGAGTCATGAAAACGATCAAGGAATTTTAGAATTAGTTAAAAAATCACTGAAGCAAAAAGAAAACCACATTGGAATTGTCATTCAAATTTTAAGAGAACTTATTGTTACCAAAAAATACGATTTATTAATTCAGGTATTTGAATTAGAGGAGTTAAATTTTGACAAACTGAATTATGATGAAATCACCCATATTGGTAATGGAGTGGGATTGTTGTTAAGAAATTTTAATCTAGATAGTTTCATTATTAAAAAACTGATAAAGATCAAGAACTATCAGGATTTAGTCCTCACTATGTTTGTGGACTATAGCCACTTAAATGGATATTACTTCCATCAAATTAGTGCGTTAAATGAACAAGAATGTCAACCTCACATGATCGCTTTTAAAAAGTGTTTATTCAATCTCCATCTCTTTTTAAATAAAAAAAAGATTATTCAACTAGATATTAAACTGGAAGAATCATTTCACCCCATTTTGAAGAGCAGAATTATGGCTCAACATCTATTCTACCAGACGAAAAATAAATTACGTCACTTCGAAGATTACATTCAACATGAAAGTGCAGCGCATCTTCCGATTGAATATTTTTATGAAATTATACTTACGTCCTTAGTTACTAAGGATATGGAAGTAATGCGATGGACTATAACCCAAGTAGAGAAAAACAATTCGGAAAACCACATATTTCACATACGGCACTTGCAACAATATTATGTGATGAAATCATTGTATTACGCAATAATTGGAGATAAAATTTTATACGAAAAAACAAAAAGTCTTTTCAGCTTAGAGGCTGCATCTACCTCCTATAAAGAATTCCTTAAAATTTATGTGCTGATGGGACAACACCACTTTAGCAAAGGGCATGATCGAATATTTTACAAAACGGAATACATTAAACTAGCTGAAAAACTAGGATATCCTCTATTTGACGAAAACTATCTAGCGTTAGTGTAGCCCTTTTGCCGCTAAATAACGCTCTGCGTCTAGTGCTGCCATGCATCCTGTACCAGCAGCCGTAACAGCTTGTCTATACACATGATCCGCAGCATCTCCAGAAACAAAAACGCCTTCCACATTGGTTTTTGCTGAACCAGGTTTATTGATGATATATCCACTTTCATCCATATCTAAGAAAGGCTTAAATACGGCCGTATTGGGGGTATGACCAATAGCTATGAACACGCCTGTACATGAAATTTCTTTTTTATCTTGAGTTTGATTGTTTACCACACGAACTCCCGTTACTACATTTCCATCTCCTAGTACCTCATCAAGCTCTGTATTATGTAGAATTTCAATGTTTTCCATTCCTCTGACTCTTTCTTCCATGATTTTGGAAGCCCTAAACTCATCTCTCCTTACTAACATGGTTACTTTGGTGCACAAGTTTGCCAAATAGGAAGCTTCTTCACAAGCTGAATCACCAGCACCTACGATTACAGTTTCTTGACCTTTGTAAAAAAAACCATCACACACAGCACAAGCAGAAACTCCTCCGCCA
The DNA here is from genome assembly GCA_036159515.1 of Bacteroidota bacterium. Lineage (GTDB taxonomy): Bacteria > Bacteroidota > Bacteroidia > Flavobacteriales_D > Parvicellaceae. The sequence continues at coordinate 2,205 of JAYYEV010000025.1, forward strand.
TTTAATAAATACTTTTCTTCAGACTCTAACCCTAAATATCGAGCGGATGCACCGGTAGAAATTATAATGGTGTCTGCATGAATTTCTTTGTCATTATCCACCCAAACTTTGTGAACTGGACCAGAAAAATCAACCTTAGTTATCATACCCATCCTAACATCAGTTCCAAATCGTTTGGCTTGTTCTTCCAATTCCATCATCATTTGGGTTCCATTGACCCCCTTAGGGTAACCAGGAAAATTGTCTACATCGGTTGTAGTTGTCAATTGACCACCAGGTTGCATACCTTGATATAAAACTGGGCTCATATTAGCTCTTGAAGCATAAATGGCTGCGGTGAAACCGGCAGGACCTGACCCAACTATTAAACACTTGTGTTTTTCCATTTTGATTCTTAAAAATAAGGAAACAAATATACTATTTGAAAGCTAATTGAAATAGAAAACTTATTCACAAATAAGCGTATCGTACGACACGCCATAGCCAATGAAAACACCAAGGCCATCGCCCTCCACATTATAGGGTAAATTTCCAGGTGAAGAGAATATGCTTCCATTAGAAACCGCTTGGTTTTCCATCGCTCTTACGTATAAATAAGTAGGATACGTGGTGGTAGAGGATTTCACAAGTACAGTATCGCCACGTTTGTAAAAGCCTTCTTCAATACCTTCATCATCTGGCCCTTCCAATATACCGTCTTCTCCCCTAGGAAAAGCGAAGTCAAAAGTTAAACCATTGAATAACTTATCATCTGTTGAACTTCCAATAGGAGCAAGTGGCCTATTATCTTTCATCGTTCCCTTCACGTTATCAAATGGAGGATCATAATTATAGGTGTAGCTGTTTATTCTCTGTGCAAACCAACGATAACAATTCCCTACCGTATCGGGATCCGTAAACTTGGCCCATATAAAACCCAATGAATCATAGGCTTCGTAAGCAAAAAACCATAAACTATCTAAAATAACGGGATGAGGTATTTGAGCTTTGGCATGAGCTTCTTTATCTCCCACTTGTACATGGAGGGTGTAATTTTTACCATATTGTCCAATTATTTCAGGATCAAAAGAGGTGTATCCTGGAAGTATTACCCCATTGGAATTTACAAAAGAATACATTAATTCAAAGGTTGTATCTCCATCGTGCAATTCCACCACAGCGTCGTCAACAAACATATTCAAAAAAGAATTGCTATCTAAAGGATCAAAGTAGCCTTGCGTATTGGTCACAATTACTCGAGGAGGTAAGCCACTTTCCACTACTGCCTCCACCACAAAAGTTTGTTCTACTGGTGGAAGTTCAAATTCAATTTGCTTTTGGCAATTCATTAAAAGCAATACAAACAATATGTAAATTATTTTTCTCATTAAAATTTAAAATTCCAGGTAATACTAGGCAAAATTGGAAATAACGAAACCTGATTAGCGCCAAATTCTACACTACCTTGTAAAGGGTCTCCACTGTAGTCGAAAAATATAAAATATGGGTTAGCTCTGTTGTATAAATTATAAACCGAAAAGTTCCATGAAGAAATCACTTTTTTCTTCACCATACTCACCTTTCCACTGTCCTTATCAACTTGCTTTTTAGTTGACTTCGCATCTACTGTGACGGACAAATCCATTCTATGGTAGGGATCCAAGCGATAAGCATTTCTATCACTCCAAACCGTAATTAACCTATTTTCTTCTAAAGAGAACCACCTACGCTCAGGTAAGGTTAAGGAATTTCCTGTAGCGTATATAAAAACACCTCCAATGTTTACTCTTTCGTTAAGCTGGTACTGCAAAACAACCGATAAGTCATGTCTACGATCATACTTAGCTGGGAACCAACCTCCATCGTCAATTTCATCAAATTGTCGCATTGTTTTAGACCAAGTATATCCTATCCAACCATTAAAATCACCTACTCGTTTTTTAAGGAAAAATTCAGCACCATAGGAATACCCTCTTCCGAAAGTCAGTTGATTATCTACATTGTTACTCAAGTTATCCTCAGGGAAAGAATTCTCTTTGTACTCAATTAAATTTTGGAGATCTTTATAATACACTTCGACTGATCCTTCATACTTGTTATCAAAGAAGTTTTTGAAGTACCCCATGCTGTATTGGGTACCAATTTGAGGTTTTACTAGTTCTGTGCTTGGAAACCAAAGGTCAGTAGGTAATGAAACAGAAGATATAGAAGCTAAGTGGATGTATTGATAATTATGAGCAATTCCGAATTTAAATGAAGAATTATCCTTTAATAAATACCGGGCAGAAAATCTAGGTTCAGGGCCATAATAAGTCTTTATAGACTCAAAATCACCATATACAGTTGTGCTGTCAGTTGCTCCAGAATTAGGGTTCTTATAATATCGAGTGAAAGGTCCCACGTGTTGATACATGGATAGACGAAAACCGGCATTAATTTTAAAATTTTCACTGACATCCCACTCATCAAGTAGATATATTGCCGCTTCATTACCAAAGATTCTTACATCTTCTCCCGTATCAAACTCCACATCACCAGAAGATGCTCCCACACTTGTTGGGATAAATCGATGTAAAGTATAGTTCCAACCAAATTTAACGTTGTGTAATGAATTAGGATAATAGGTGAAATCTTGCTTTAAATTACCGTCTCTAATTCCTGATGATAGGCGAAAAGTAAAGCCACTAGAACCCCCTTCAAATGCAAAATTATAATCTGTAAATACTGCAGAAGTGTTCACAAATAGTCGATCATTAAATAAATGATTCCACCTTAATGAAGCCGTAGAATTTCCCCAGGGAACATTAAAAGTAAAATCCAAATCGGCATTATTAAAGGTGAAAACATCCCTACCAAAATATCCACTTAAAAATAAACGATCCTTGTCCGAGAGTCTCCAGTTTAATTTTGCGGTTAAATCATAGAAAAAATATCCAGATCCACTGAATGCAGATGTATCAGGAATTAAAGGTTTTGTTAATACATCAATGTATGTTCTTCTTCCCGAAAGAATAAAAGATGCAGTATCTTCTTTGATAGGACCTTGTAAAGTTAGTCTTGAGGCAATTAGTCCTATTCCACCATCTGCCTGAAACGACTTGTAATTACCATCTTTCATGGTAATATCTAAAACTGATGCTAACCTACCACCATAATTTGCAGGCATTCCCCCTTTTGTAAGGGACACATTTTTAATGGCATCTGCATTAAATACAGAGAAAAACCCAAATAAATGAGATGCGTTATATACGGTAGCCTCGTCTAATAAGATTAGGTTCTGATCAGGTCCTCCTCCTCTAACGTAAAAACCTGTATTGCCTTCCCCTCCAGATTGTACACCAGGTAAAAATTGTATGGTCTTTAGGACGTCAACCTCACCCATAAATGCAGGAATGGTTTTTATTTTATCAATATTCAGATCAATTTTACCCATCTGAGTACCCTTTGTGTTTTCATCAGACTGTTCTGCTTCAATAACCACTTCATCGAGTAGGTCATCTGATTCACTTAGATCGATATTCTTTCTCAAATTAGTATTTAGAATAACATCTTCAAATAAATCTTTGTATCCCACGTATGAATACTTCACCTTGTAATTTCCTTGGTTTAACGTCAGAGAATAGAATCCATATACGTTGGTTGTAGTGCCTTGACCTAATTCTTCAACAAATACGCTCACTCCGATAAGTCCTTCCCCAGAATTTGCATCTTTTACATAGCCACTAAGAGTGAATTGTTGGCTAAAACCTACATGAATTAAAAAAGTTAAAAAAAGCGTTTGAAAGATTTTCATCTCGCAAATTTAATTATTTTGTTTATCTTTTTTATCGATTTATTAAACAAAATTATCCACCCTTGAACTTTACGGAAGCACCTAAGTCTTTTAGGAATTGTAGAACCTTTTTTCTATGGTCACCTTGGACATAAATCTCGCCCCGTTTAAATCCACCACCAACACCACATTTTTGCTTTAGTTTTTTAGCCAAATCAGTAGCGTCATCATCAGATCCTATAAAACCTTCAACCAGAGTTACGGTTTTTCCACCCCTATTTTTTCTATCTACCAATACGTACAGCTTTTGTTCTGAAAAAGCAATAGAAGAAACTTCATCAAACTCCTCCTCATATTCAAAGTTGGGGTTCGTAGAATAAACGACATTTACCCTATTTTTTTTTGACTTTTTTGCCATTATTGATGAAAAATTAAAGCGTTTTCGGACTTATCATAAAGAAGCTTTAGTTCGTCATTTACAAAATTTTCAAATGTCTGATAGTCCAATATTCTTGAGGTATCTTTTGTCCAATTTACAATAAAGACATAATTGGTGTCGTAACTTCCTTCAACTTCAGAGAAAGATCGTCCATAGTTTAAGGATTTAACGTCTGGAAAATGAACTAAAATTCGATCATTTAAACTGTTTAACTTTGCATTTTCTTCATCAATATATTGCAATACCTTTTTGTATTCTAGCATTTCATTGTACAAAGACTCTATTTTCTCATCATTATTTACTAAAATTTTGTTTAGTAGTTGCTGTTCATCAATGGCTTTTTGCTGTAAATTATGTACTTCGAAAACAGCATTACCAAGATCGTATTTTTTTAGTTGGAGTCCCCACAATTCTTGGATTTCAGTATTGATGTATTTACCATCGATATTTAAAGTGATTTTGGGAGCTTCTTCATCGTACTCTAAAATGATATTATCATCCGATAAAACAATCTCTTTATCAATGGTAATTTGTTCGGATATGAATCGCTCTGTATTTTGGACAAATATGGATTCTTGTATGATATTGTAAAACTTGAAAACACTAGGAATTACAATCAATAACAAAATTATAAATACATATACTTTAACCTTTCTTTCAATTTTAGGATTGACATATTGAACTTTCGGAAAACTGAGTAATCTTAGTACGACATAGGTGGCCAAACAAATGAATACACTGTTCAATAGAAAAAGGTATAGAGCTCCAATAAAATAGCTCCAATTCCACAAGGCTAGACCAAACCCGACCGTACACAATGGCGGCATTAACGCAGTAGCAATAGCTACTCCAGGAATAACCGTAATGGCAGTGGATTTATTACGAACAGTGGCTGCAATAACTCCCGCTAAACCTCCAAAAAAGGCAATTAATATATCCAACACCTGTGGCTTGGTTCTGCTTAGTAGTTCTGCTGTTTCCGTTTTAATGGGAGATACCTTAAAAAAGATAAAAGATGCCAATAAACTGGCTACGACCATTATTCCAAAGTTTTTTAAGGAAGTAATCAGCGCTTTGAAATCGTTGGAGGAAAGTGCATATCCAATCCCCCGGATAGGCCCCATGAGTGGTGAAATAAGCATTGCACCAATGATGACAGCGGTAGAATTATTGATCAATCCAATGGAAGCAACGATAATGGAACAAATTAAAATCCAAATATTAATGGCACTAAAAGAAATATCATTCTTAATATCAACGATGGTTTTCTCTTTATCCACTACATCATAGATAGAGAATAGCTTTTTTATGAACCCGAAAATAGACTTAATGCCTTTGCTGACCGAAACTTTCTCTACTTCAGACTTGATCGGATCATAATCAATTTTTCCTTGATCTTCCATAAATTAAATATCTAATGTAATAACAGATTGGATACTTTTTGTATACTTTTTTTATTTTCTTCCGTATTCAACTGTTCATAAATCTGCTTTGAATCTAAAGATATTAAGTACAAACTCATTGAAAAATCATCTCTTGACGTGTAGAAATAGAAGCTGAATAGAGAAGAAATAGATAAACTTTGTAAAAAAACTCACTATTTATTCTTCTTTTTTGCATGTAGGGTTCTTCAGCCATTAATTACATTTGGATAGTAGAAATCCATGTATGCTAATTCAAATTCTTTCTTTGTGCAAAAAAAAGTAACACATAAACTAAATGCACCATGGCTAAGAATAGAGGGAAGACGATTACTGCGTTTCCAGTCACATAGGGCCAAGAAACCGTTAATGATGCACCCAGCACGAAAAATGGTACTAACACATAAGCCAATTGAAAAATCCAATAAAACGTCCAACCTAACTTTAGTTTATAAAACATCATCCCAACTCCTACCATCGCCAACACGTCAAAGGCAATCCTTGCTCCATATACTTTAACCAATTGATTTTGACTATACTCATTGTAAATAAACCCTTGTTCCTCCCATTGTTCAAGCACTATTCTGAGTCCATCATTCATATTTTCAATAGATAAAGGGGAAGACATAAATAAAAAACAATGTAGACTATCGTTGGCTATACAATAAATGAAACCTATGAAACTTAAGATGCATAGATAGGTGATCGGTGATTTATTCTTCATCATTTAAATCTTTTCTATTTTGTAATTATAAAATTGGTAAGTATTTGGAGCTAACAAAGAAATTGTTTTCAATTTTTGATTTCGAAATATGGATAATTCTATAGTTGAGCTGTTAAAATAAGAAAGCCATTTTTCCAGATTTTGATTCAATTTAATTCCGTTAATAGAAACAATATGATCATTTTCGATTAAACCACTTTCAAAAGCGGCGCTATTTTCAAGCACTGAAATCACATACACTTCATTGTTTTTATGTTGAGTTTTGAAACCATATAACCATGTCTCATTTTCTGATTTTTTAGCGCTGTATTTCCACCCAAAGACTGAAAAAGCACGTTGTAAGAAGGGTGAAAAATCCTGAGTTCCATAAACAAGCGCATCAAATAGTTTAGTGAAATCTGTTCCAGATATGGACTCTAACGCATCTTTATAACTAGAAGCATCATAGGAACTAACTTTTTTACTGGAATCGTATAGTAATTTCATTACGTCATGTAATGTTTTAGACCCCTTAGTTTGATCTCTTATCTCAGCATCACAAATGAAAGCAATTAAAGCACCCTCTACGTAGATAGAAACTTTTCTTCCGGGGATTCCAGTTGTATAACCGTCAAGCCACGTATCCCAACTGGATTCTGATACCGAGTAATGTAGTCTTCCATCATTGTGAAAATGCCGCTTTAGTAAATTTGATAATTCTTTAAAATATTGAGTTTGATCAAACACATTTGATTCAAATAAAATTCGATCTCCCATGTAAGTAGTTACCCCTTCTGTAACATACCCTAACTCCGTATAATTTTCGCGAGTATAATCATATGGAACCATATCATTGGGTCTGATTCCTTTTACGTTCCACACATGGTATAATTCATGAGAAGACACGCCAAGTAATTCTGTGTATAATTGATCAAATACATCATAGGATGGACCTAATAATATCACCGTAGAATCATGATGTTCCACACCATGGTATGCATTATGAGTTGTAATTTGAAATAAAAAATGATAAGTCTGGTGAGGAAACCCATCAAAAAGATCAATTTGATATTCTATAAATGCAGTGAAATCAAGTATAAGCTTATCCCAATTTAATTTTATCTCACCTTGAAAACAAAAGTGAAATTGAACCCCTTTAACAGAAAATTTTTTGTGTTTTACACTTGGACTAGCAATGAATGGTGAATCAAATAATTCATGATAGTTTACAGCTTTAAAGTGGTGACTACTTTCATTTGCGATGGCACTATAAACTTGATACGATTTTGGAACATCTAGCGTTATCTCAATTTCAGTTTCTGGATGATCTGGAAGATATAAAAAGCAATTCACTGGATTAACATACAGCTGATTTTCATCTAGATAAGTCGACCCTGCATTCAATTCGGCCGCATAGTATCGATATGTAATAATGAAATCTTTGCCGTTTGATGCTATGCACCATTTGTCTTTGGTGACCTTATTGAACGAAATGGAATGACCTTCCATGTTCTTAACTTCAAAATCTTTTATGTTTTTTGCAAAATTTCCCAATTCATATCTTCCTGGTCTCCAAGCTGGCAACTGAACGGTAATTTCATCAAAGCTATACCCACTTATGGTTAAACTAAAATCAATAAAATGATTTTCAGGGTCTGTGTAGCTTAATACATATTTCATATCTCAAAAATAGAATTAATGTGTAAACCTATATGTCATTTTAGATGCATAATTAAATTTGCGACATGAAAAAATATGATGTAGTTGTACTTACTGATTCTAGATACGTTAACCCAATAGAAAAAAATGCTTACATAAATAATGTATTGCAAGAAGATGAATTGGTCATCAATGCGCTAAAAGAAAAAAACTTATCTGTGATCAAAAGAGATTGGAATGACCCAATTTTTGATTGGAAAACTACACGTACTGTTCTATTTAGATCTACTTGGGATTACTTCGATAAATTTGAGCTATTTAAAAAGTGGTTCGATGAAACTAAAAACAAATGTTTAATGATAAATTCACACGAAACCGTAGAGTGGAATATAGACAAACATTACTTACTAGATCTTCAGGAACAACAGATTCCAATTCCAAAAAGTGAATTTATTAAAAAAGGATCCTCCGTTGATTTAACGCTGTTAATGCAAGAAAAAAATTGGAACGAAATCGTGGTGAAGCCTACTATTTCTGGAGCAGCTAAAAATACATTTAGATTAAAAAAAGAAGAATTAAATCAATTTGATCCCACATGGAAAAACCTAATTCATAAAGAAGATTTTATAGTTCAAGAATTTCAAAACAATGTGATTACTAAAGGTGAAGTGGCCATGATGGTTATTGGTGGTAAATACACCCATGCCGTATTAAAAATGGCAAAAGAAGGTGACTTTAGAGTGCAAGACGATTTTGGAGGTAGCATTGCCATATACAGCCCTAGTGAAAAAATGGTAAAGCTTGCGGAGAAATGCACGCGTATTTTATCTCCTATTCCTTCCTATGCGAGAGTAGATATTATCTGGGACAATTCAGGTGATTTAGCCGTGTCTGAACTGGAATTAATTGAACCTGAACTTTGGTTTAGACTAAATCCAAATGCGGCTCAAAAACTGGCTGAACACATAGACCTAATTTTAAGTGAAAAGAAATAGTAATCAAATCATATTTGAAACCATTAATTTTTAAATTCGCAATAATTTAATTGAATACTATGAACTACGATGTAATTGTTTTAGGTAGCGGTCCTGGAGGATATGTAACTGCAATCAGAGCTTCACAGCTTGGAATGAAAACAGCTGTAATTGAAAAAGAATCGCTTGGCGGTGTGTGTTTAAATTGGGGTTGTATCCCAACAAAGGCCTTACTCAAAAGTGCAAATGTTTATGAATACATCAACCATGCAGAAGATTATGGGATTAAAGTAAGCAGCCATAAAGCTGATTTCTCAGCCGTAGTAAAGCGTAGTAGAAGTGTGGCAGAGAAAATGAGCGGTGGTGTTCAATTTTTGATGAAAAAAAACAAGATTGATGTAATCATGGGTACCGGAAAAGTAAAGCCTGGTAAAACCATAGAAGTAACTAACGAAAAAGGTGAAAAGAAAGATTACACTGCCAAAAATATCATCATTGCTACAGGTGCAAGATCTCGACAGCTTCCCAATTTAGAACAAGATGGAAAGCAAATTATTGGATACCGAGAAGCTATGGTATTACCAAAAATGCCAAAGAAAATGGTTATTGTTGGATCAGGTGCTATTGGAGTGGAATTTGCATACTTCTACAATGCAATGGGAGTTGATGTAACTGTGGTAGAATATTTACCAAACATCGTTCCTGTTGAAGACATTGATGTTTCTAAACAACTAGAAAAAACGTTCAAAAAGAAAGGAATGAACATCATGACCAATTCTTCTGTTGAAAAAGTAGAAAAGTCCTCTAAGGGATGTGAAGTTCATGTTAAAACAAAAAAGGGAATGGAAACTCTTAATTGTGATGTGGTTCTTTCTGCGGTTGGTATACAGCCAAATATTGAAAATATCGGATTAGAAGAAACTGGAATTGTAGTGGATGCTGGAAAAATTGTGGTAAACGATTATTATGAAACTAATATCCCAGGATATTATGCCATTGGGGATGTTGTTCCTGGACAAGCACTCGCTCATGTTGCTTCTGCAGAAGGAATTACATGTGTAGAAAAAATAGCTGGACAAAACCCAGAACCCATTGACTACAACAATATACCAGGCTGTACATATTGCAGCCCTGAAATAGCATCAGTTGGCATGACTGAAAAAGCGGCTAAAGAAGCTGGATATGATCTTAAAGTAGGTAAATTTCCATTTTCTGCATCAGGAAAAGCAAGCGCAGCTGGTCATAATGATGGATTCATTAAGTTAATTTTTGATGCAAAATATGGTGAGCTTCTAGGAGGTCACATGATTGGGGCAAATGTGACAGAAATGATAGCTGAAATAGTGGCTTTAAGAAAGTTGGAAACAACAGGACATGAACTCATTAAGACGGTTCATCCACACCCCACTATGAGTGAAGCAGTTATGGAAGCTGCCGCTGCTGCATATGGTGAAGTAATTCACATCTAAGAATTATTTTCTCTTATCATTTTCAGTAAATCGTCTTCTGATTTATCGAAAACGTTTTCCAAATAAATCTTTGCATTTTTACTAAGAGGATGATTAGGATATAGATTAATCAACCTTTGGTATGAAGTTTTAGCTAACTCGCTATTTCCTAAAACATGGTCGTATATTCTAGCAATATTATGCAGATAAGCTGGAGCTTTATCAGAAGATGGATTGAGGACTTGTGCTTCATTGAAAAAATCAATTGCGGCATTATAATTAGATTGAATCTCAGCACTTTTGGCTAAACATTCTAATACATATTCTAAGTTACCTGTATCTAATTCATTTTTGTGTTTAAGATATAGTTCAGAAGCATATTTTTCTATTTGATTGGCAGTTTTGCTCACCACCCCCCTATTCATCGGATTGATAGTGGTTAAAGATGATTCCGATTTTTCCAATTTAGTCAGGATTGAATTCCAGTCTGAGGAAACTTCAACATTATCAACCGGATTATTACAACCAGCGACTAAAAACATTAAAAATATACTTACAACTATATATCTCATCTCTTTAATTTTGGAAACTTCATTTTATAATCTATGTCGACAATCCCCTTACTTATATCATCTAACTTTCTTTTTAATAGACGTCTCTTAAAAGGATTCAGATGATCAGTAAATAACACACCTTCAATATGATCGTACTCATGTTGAATAATTCTAGCTGCAATTCCTTCATAGGTTTCCTCATAAAATGTCCAATCTTCATCAAAGTAGCTAATTTTAACCGTAGGTTTCCTTGTTACTTCTTCTCTTATTCCTGGAATGCTTAAACATCCTTCAGAAAACGGCCATTCCTTTCCTGTTTCGTCTTCCACAATTGGATTTATAAAAACCTTTTTAAAGTCTTTTAATTGTAATTGTTCCTTGCTGGCCTTCTCCCCTTCTTCAGGTTCTGAAAATGGAGAAGCATCCACAATAAATATCCGTAAAGATTCTCCAATTTGTGGACCTGCTAAACCTACACCGCTAGAGGCATACATAGTCTCAAACATATTACTAATTAGTTCTTTTACATCAGAACCTTCTTCAATTTCTTCAGTTTCTTTTCTTAATACAGGTGAACCATATGCTACAATCGGTAATATCATGGGACAAATATATTAATGAATATGATTGAAGAACTCAATATTCTAGATCTAAATCAAACTCTTCTTTAAACAAATGTAAATCGGGGTTTTTCTCTGCCATTTGAAAAAATCGTTCTCTACTTGTAAATTGTGATATTTTTTGATTTTCAAGTTCAGAAACATGCAAATGAATTTGTATTGAACCATTATTTAGTTCTTTTCTCAAATATTCTAATAAATAAGGAGTTTCTTTTTGTAAGTCCATTTTTTGTACTTCTGAATCAAGATTAAAATCTACATTAAAATCGTTTTTTAAAATGGGAGATGATTTTGTTAAAGTCGTATATAATCCCATTTTACCTTCCTTTTTTTTGACTTCGGCAAATTCGTTCCACTTTTCCAATAGTAATTGAGTTGAGAATTTAGAATTTGAACTAATTAATAATTCTTCTTGCTTTTGAACTTGTTCGTCTTGGTCATTAAGCCTTTTTCTAATTCCAGAAATAGAAGTGGTTAATGATCTTTTCTTAATGCTTAATGATCTTTTAGGTGCTATTATTTTTGGTGCTTCTGCTTCAAGCGCAGGGCTTTCTTCTTGTTTTTTTAATTGAAAATCTGTTTTTTCAACTAAATCATCTTTTGGGATAGGACTAGCATCTTCAACATCTAAAAAATTAGGGGGTAAAATAGCTACGGATTTAGCTTTTTTTTTTTGAACTTGAACAGAACATAATTGCATTAAAGTTATTTCAATAAGCAATCGTTGGTTTTGGCTTGTCTTGTAACTAGATTCTGATTCTGAAAGAAGGGTTAACATAGTGGTAATGTCATCCGATTCAATTTGGCTTGCCTGATTTGAGAATTTATCTTTTAATTCACTAGAATATTCAAGGATTTGTAAGGTTCTTTCATCTTTTGACATCATTAGGTTTCTTAAATGGGTTGCCAAACCTGATATAAATAGTTTTCCATCAAACCCTTTAGATAGTATTTCAGCAAACAACAATAAGGATTCATGAATTTTGTTTTCGAGAACTAAATCTATCAGTTTAAAATAATAATCGTGATCTAGTATGTTTAAATTCTGTATAACCTTTTTATAGGTAATGTCACCTTCACAAAAATTTACCATTAAGTCAAAACATGATAACGCATCTCTTAATGCACCATCTGCTTTTTCTGCAATTACATGAAGTGCCTCTTCCTCCATTTTTACATCCTCTTTTTTGGCAATATTTTTAAGGTGGTTAACCATATCTGAAATACCTATCCGATGGAAATCATACACTTGACATCTTGAAAGTATAGTGGGTATAATTTTGTGTTTTTCTGTGGTAGCTAATATAAACACGGCGTGAGGTGGAGGCTCTTCAAGTGTTTTTAAAAAAGCGTTAAACGCACTTTGTGAAAGCATATGTACTTCATCTATAATATACACTTTATATCTGCCTTTTTGAGGAGGAATTCTAACTTGATCATTTAGATTTCTGATGTCGTCAACCTGATTATTTGAAGCTGCATCTAATTCATAAATATTATAAGAAAAATCTGCTAGATTTTCATCATGCTTAAGATTAATGGCTTTAGCAAAAAGTCTAGCTGTGGAAGTTTTTCCTACTCCTCTGGGACCGCAAAATAAATAGGCTTGGGCTAAATGATCTGAGTGAATGGCTTGCTGTAGTGTTTTTGCAATATTATGTTGTCCAACAATACTATCCCAACTTTGAGGTCTATACTTGAGAGCGGAGACTATATATTTTTCGTCACTCATATATAAAACAAATATAAAATAAGGATTTGACTGTTAACTAGAATTAGGAAAAAATATCAGTATCCCTTTCGGGTTTTTTATAATATCTAATAAATATTTTTTTAATCAGTTAAAATCTTATATTTGCACTCCAAAATTAAAAACAACAACATGAATAATTACGAAACTGTTTTCATTTTAACTCCCGTTTTGTCTGAAAAACAGACAAAGGAAGCAGTCGAAAAGTTCAAGAAGTCATTGAAAAGCAGTGGTGCAAAGCTAAATCATGAGGAATCATGGGGTTTAAAAAAGCTTGCCTACCCTATTCAAAAAAAATCTACAGGTTTTTACTTCTTATTGGAATTTCAGGCTCAAGGGGATGCAATTAACAAACTAGAAGTAGAACTTAAAAGAGACGAAAGGGTAATGCGATTTTTAACCATGAAAATGGATAAAGACCACATAGAGTACGCAGAAAAGAGAAGAAACAAACTGAGTAAATCAGCATAATTTTAACATTTAAATCAAGCACAATGGCTGACAATTCACAAATTAGATATTTAAATCCTATTGATATTGAGGTTAAGAAATCAAAATATTGTAGGTTTAAAAAATCAGGAATCAAATTCATAGATTATAAGGATCCCGATTTTTTAATGAAGTTCGTAAATGAACAAGGTAAACTTCTTCCAAGAAGATTAACAGGAACATCTGCTAAGTATCAAAAGAAAGTTTCACAAGCTGTGAAAAGAGCAAGACACCTAGCTATTCTTCCTTATTTAGCTGACCAATTAAAATAAAAAATCATGGACGTATTATTAAAAAAAGATGTCGAAAGATTGGGCAGTAAAGATGAAATCGTTTCTGTCAAGAATGGATACGGAAGAAACTATCTAATTCCTAAAGGTTTAGCAGTTTTGGCTACTACATCAATAAAAAAGATGCACGCTGAAACAGAAAAGCAAAGAGCTCTTAAAAATGAAAAAGTAAGAGAAGAAGCAACTGCAACTCTTGCTAAATTGACCAAGAAAACATTTAATGTCCCTGCAAAAGTAGGTGAAAATGGAAAGATTTTTGGCTCTGTTACCAGCGTACAGGTTGCTGATATATTAGCTAAAGAAGGTTTCACCGTAGATCGTAAAAACATTAAATTACTTACTGACAACATAAAAAGTGTGGGTAAATATGAAGCAGAGGTTACGATTTACAAAGACGTTAAAGGCAAGATCGCTTTTGAAGTAGCTGAGGGCTAATTTTAACTCAAAAAAATTATTTACAAAAGCTCCGAATCGGGGCTTTTTTTTATTTCCATCTAAAGAAAAAACAATCTAATTCTAACAAAATTTTTTGTTGTTTATTTTTAAAAAGCTTCTCCTATAAAGAAGTAAATCCCTCTACCCTCTTCTGTAAAGGCTACGTCAACTCTAGTATAGATATCTTTTTCTGGAAATACTAAAAATCGAAGTCCCAACCCACCAGTGGGTAACAAGTTTTTAAATTGAAAAGTTTCATATTCATTATACACCTGCCCAGCAGCCATAAAGGCACTAGCACCCCATCTTTTGGAAAAGTTAAAAGGTAAAATTCGATATTCTATTTGGCCAGCTATTAAATTTTTGTCCCTGTATCTTCCTAAATAATAACCTCTCATAAGACTTTCACCCCCCATTAAAGACAGCATGTTAAAAGGCGCATTTCCCAAGGTAAATTGGCCGTATAGTTGAGCTGCTAAAACGGTGTTTTTCTTTACAGGAATGTAAAATCGATTATCTATAATAAAAGAAGTAAAGTTAAAATCACTACCAAAATCTCCATTGTAATTTAAAAACGCCCATTCACTATAAATTCCTTTTCTAGGGTTTAGCGCATTATGAATATTATCATATAGTATACCCAATCCCAATCCTAAATTTGTTGAGCCATTTGCACCTACGGATGGTTGTTGCTTATTAATATCAACATCTTTATATTTTACACTACTTAAGCGTTGGTAATCCAACTCAAGACCCACATATAAAGAAGGCATTACAGCTCTTAAAAAGCGTTCTCTAAATAGTGAGTATTTACCATCTATAAGGGAAATATATTCTGATTGGCTATCAAGACCAATTCCAAAATAAAGCAAAGGAAAACTTTGATATCTGGCTTTTCCTAAAAAAAACCAAGTGTTTTTATCGGTGTACAGCATATGATCAAGCCAAATACCGTACTGGTTTTCTAATGTGTAAAATGTAAATGCTTTTACTTCACTTAACCTATTTAATAGATTTCTTTTAGCCGAATAAATATATAAACTTGAAAATCCTATTTCCCATCTCGTCTCAGGAGAATAAGCCAATGTAGGATATGTCATAAACTTAGGTGCAGATAAGTCATTGGTGTCGTTTAGTAGTTTATCAAAATAACGCTTAAAAACACCCTCACTATCCTTATTTGACTGCCCGCTTATCTTAACAAGACCTGACAGCATTAAAAGCAAGAATAAATAAATACGAAAATTCATGAAGATTGCGAAGATGCAAATTCTTTTATGAAAAATAAAAATTATTAAATTAAGGAGATGTTAATTAATTAAATTTTAAATCAGGTTGGCTTACAATTTTAAAGCTATAAATATTCTTTTTTTCAATATATGTTATATTAATTATAATGCACAAATTGACTATTTCAATAATGAGCCTATATGGAAATTGTCAAGTTCATGTTCAGCTCCCTATCCCTGTTTACTAAACAGTGAATACATTTATTACATTCATCATGACACCGTAATTAATGGATTATCTTACAAAAGTGTTTTCAAAAAAAGTTTTAATACGTATTTATGGATGGGCCCTCCACCCATACAAAACTGTACTGGCTCTTACCTTGAAAACACATTTGTTGCCCATATTAGAAATCAAGGAAAGAACGTATTTATTCTAAGTGACACTTCAGAGTATCTACTTTATAACTTTAATTTAAATGTGGGTGATACACTACCTCTTTCTTACAATAATTTTTATGACAACATCACTATTTCAGCAATAGATTCCATCTTTATTAATGGAGTATTTCTAAGGAAATTTGAACTTAGCGGGGGAAGCTCATCTTTTTTAATCGAAGGCATTGGACACGAATTTGGTTTCCTAGAACCATTCCCACCTATTTTAGAATGTGGTTTTCAGCTAGATTGCTACCAAAGAAATGGATTAACCTATTTCCCAACATTAAATCATAACTGCCTATACAATGTTAATCTACATGAAAAACAAATGAGTGATTTCTCTATAAATAGGGGTTTTAACTCTATTTTTATCACTACAAACACAAATGGAGTGAAGGAATTAGTTGTTAGAGAAATTTCAGGAAAAATACTTATGAAATCTACTTTTAGGGGAAATAATTTTGAACTAAATTTATTCCGTTTAGACAGAGGAATTTATGTTATTTCAATCGACAACGTTTCCAAAAAATTAATTTGGTAAGCAACTTTAATATATCAACACCATGAAACTTAGACTTTTCAAGCTATTTACTTTTTTTATTATTTCTTCAAATATTATTGGGCAAATGCCATCCCCAGCAATTCTAGCATCTGACGCCACTGTTTCTCCTGGACAAGCGGTAGATATCGTTTTTTCATCCGATAATGATGAATTTTGGAATATTGTCACCTTCAATGGCACTATCACATGGGATCCATTAGTATGTTCTTATTCAGGGCTAGTTAGTTCTCAACTATTTCAGATGAATGCGTCTAATTTTGATACTAGTCAGGTTTCTAATGGAATTTTAACATGGAATTGGATGCACCTGATTACTATAGGGCAATCTATTCCTAGAGGACAAGAAATATTCACGCTAAAATTTACAGCCTCCAGTACCGGTGGATTATCAACTCCTATTGACTTTAGTAGTAGTCCCAATCCTATGTATTGGAATAATTTTGCAGGTTGGAATGGCACCACACACAGTACGCCAGGAACTTTTACCATAATTGGTTGTCCTCAACCAAGTGCAGACTTCAGCTTTTCAAATAGCGGTTTAGATTTTAATTTTAATAACACCAGTCAGGCTAGTGGGACAACTACGTATTTATGGGATTTTGGTGATGGCAATACATCCACAATACTAAATCCGTCTCACACTTTTTTAAACGATTCTGCTTATAATGTCTGTTTATATTTGACTGATTCATGTGGAGTTGATACTATATGTCAAACTGTACAGCCTTGTTATTTCCCCATAGCTCATTTTGGATATCAAAATAACGGGTCTACCTGGGACTTTTATGATAGCAGTTCATCAGGACAAAACACCTCATGGGAATGGACTTTTAGCAATGGAGGAGGAAGTTTTAGCCAGAATCCATCACATTCTTTTGCTGCTGATTCCATTTATACGGTTTGTTTAACAGTAACCGATGATTGTGGCCAGAATACCTTTTGTGACACCATATCTACATACAGTACAGCAAATTTAAATACCAGCATAAGCTCTTCAGTTACAATCTACCCAAATCCTTTTAAGGATGAACTACAAATTAAACTGAAGGAAGAACAAAATGAAGTTAGGTTGAAGATGTACAATAATCTAGGTCAAATGGTTTTTTATGAGAACTTTCAAAGCACAAAACAAATTTTAATACGTCCAGAAATTAAAAATGGATTTTACATTGTTGAATTACAAGTCGAAAACGAAAGATTATATTATAACCTGTTAAAACAATAAATTGGATATCATAAAATTAAAAGACAAACTAAGCCTAATTCATGATTATTGGAATCCTAAAATTGTGGGTGAGCTGAACGGTCAGCATATCAAGTTGGCCAAAATCAAAGGAGAATTTATTTGGCACAAGCATGAAGAGGAAGATGAATTTTTCATGGTTCTTGAAGGACAACTGATTATAGAATTGAGAGATAAAAAAGTAGTGCTAAATAAAAATGACTGCTACATTGTTCCAAAGGGAGTAGAACACAAACCCATAGCAAAAGAGGAGGTTAGTATCATGATGTTCGAACCCGTGACAACCTTGAACACTGGTGAAAAAGAGAATGAAAGAACGGTAAAAGACTTGGAAAGGATTTAAAATGGAGCTGAAATTATTTCAAGTAGATGCTTTTACTTCAACAGTATTCAGTGGCAACCCTGCTTGTGTTGTCCCCTTAGATTCTTGGTTAGATGACTCCACACTTCTTGAAATCGCTAAAGAAAATGCAGTAGCTGAAACAGCTTTTTTTATAAAAAAGAAAGATCATTTTCATTTACGTTGGTTTACTCCAGATATCGAAATGGACTTATGTGGTCATGCAACTCTAGCAACAGCTCATTGTATATTCAAAGAATTGAATTACAAAAAAGAAAAAGTCATCTTTGAAACCATGAGTGGGAGATTAGAAGTGGAAAAAGTAGATAATAATTATCAAATGGCACTTCCTTCGCGACCAGCAAAAAAAACAAATCTTCCAGAACCAATTTTAAATTCACTCAACGTCAAACCCTTGGAAGTATATAAATCAAGGGATTACTTACTTATTTACGAAGATCAAAAAGCCGTTGAAAATATTATCATCAACAGGCCTATATTTGATCAAATCAATATCAACCCTGGAGGTGTTATCGTATCAGCTGAAGGTGATCAGTGTGATTTCGTATCAAGATTCTTTACCCCCCAAGCTACCATACTGGAAGACCCTGTTACGGGTTCTGCACATTGCACACTCACCCCCTATTGGAGTAAAAAACTTGGGAAAACTAAACTTAAGGCTCAACAACTTTCATCAAGAGGAGGTTCTTTAAGCTGCGAGTTAAAAAAAGATCAAGTTTATGTATTAGGTAAAGCTATTACCTACTTAAAGGGAAGTATAGTTTTGTAAAAAATAATACTTAGACCCACCCTTTCACTTACTCTTTACGTTAATGTATAAAATGCTACTTATCCTATGATAAAATAATTTCGTAATAATAGCGTTAATATTGTATGCTAATCCACTCAATATGAAATCTTTAAAATACTTTTCACTATATACCCTTTTATGCTTGTTTGTATCATGTAATAAAAATCAAGCCATTTCAATGCATTGGGATGAAACCGGTTGCTCAAATCCATGGGACAGTTTTATTACACTGGATTCTTTTACGTTAGAAGGTTATCACCAAGGGATTCACGATTATTTAACAGCTGAAGATATTACGGTAAATTATATTTCATCTGAGATAGATTCATCTAAAATCGAACTATGTTATGCTTGTCATTGTAAAACAGGGAAAGTTATTACCATCAACATTCCAAAAGGAGACAAACAAAAATTAAAAAAATTGAGCGGCAACAATCAATTTGGTTTAGCTTTTTATTAAATCACATAAATGAAAATTCAATTTCATATAATTTATTTTATTTCATTGTTTTTAATAACAGCTATTTCTTGTGCTAAAAAAAACAACGATGACATCTTTTATCAGCAGTTAAACAATCAATATGTTTTCATAACAGACGTTAATGCACTACAAGCTAGCGATGACCCCATTTCAAATCATATTGACAGTATTTTGTCTGGCTTTATCAGTACATCCATTATTTCTACTGGAAAACAACATATTTATATCGATGAAAATGAATTACCTGATCTGTATTTTGAAATCATAGATCTAAACGAATTTAATGCCAACAACCTGCCTATTGGTTTTGATTCTTTAGCCGCTAGAGCTGGATCAAATTCAGTTCAATTTCTTGATAACTCTACGTGGCATTACGCTGATGCGCTGAATTATGATGATGAGATTGGACCCAATGCCCTCTGGAGTGAAAATAGCGTAGTTTTGGGGACTTTTGCGAGCGCAGGTAATTTCAATGGAAAAGGGGACAAATATATGGGTTTTCGAATACCAAAAAATGGAAACTACCATTATGGTTGGATTAAATTAAATTGTAGTCAACATAATGATACGTTGACGATTTATGAATTTGGATATCACAAAACGGTAAATAGAAAGATCCAAGCTGGACAACACAATGGCGCTGACCAATGATGGCTATTGGAAGTATCTAAATACAATATTCTTCTTTACCTTACTGGAAATGCTCCGATGCACAGGACATTGATGTGCCGCACGTTCTAGGATTATTTTGGTTTTTTCATCAAAATCAGAATTAAAATGGATTACTACATCTATTTGATCAATCATTCTAGGATTTGAACGCATGGTTTTCTTAACGGAAGCGGTAGTTCCTTTAAGTTCAATACCTTTTTTCCTAGCAGCTATAGCCATGATGGTTAAAATGCAACTTCCCAAAGCAGTACAAAGCAAATCAGTAGGGGAAAAAGATTCTCCTAATCCTTCATTGTCTTTAGGAGCATCGGTGTGTATCATTTCAGCTGAATCAACGTGTAAAGCTGAGGTTCTTAAATTACCACTATAAGTGATTTCATATGTATTCATAAGCTAAAAATACGAAAGTGGATTAACCTAAGCATCAAAGTAATTTAATACTAACATGGAATTGAATAATATTTGAGTAGTTTTAGTTAATACAAAATAACAGCAGAGAAATTCAACTATAAATCAAAAATGGTATTAAGAACAATCATATTTTTACTCCTCAATTTTGCGGGTTTATTTTTAGGAGGACTGTTTACGGGTGAAGGAGTACCATCTGAATGGTATCAAAATTTAAATAAGGCTCCGTGGACTCCTCCAGGGTGGGTATTTGGATTTGCTTGGACAACCATCATGATTTGTTTCTCTTTATTTTTAAGTGTACTGTGGAAAAAAATAGCTTCAATCCATTTTATATACCTGTATTCTGTTCTATTTATATTAAATGTGACTTGGAATCCCTTATTTTTTTACTTCAGATGGGTTTTTATTGCCTTTGTTGTTATAGCCTTTTTAACATATATGATAGGCTACACAGCTAACAAATACAAGGGTGAAATGAGATATTACAACCTACTTTTATTACCCTACTTTATATGGTTAATTATTGCCACTTCGCTAAACGCTTACATTGTGATTTATAATTAAAATCTAATCATCAACATGTTGATAAATTATGTTAAGTTTTCATTTCATTTTCGATGTAAGTGTAATTTAGAGGAGTGAAAAACTATTTCTTACTTTTTTTTTCTTTTTCATTTATTTTCATTTGTGCACAACGTGAAATTAACTGCGATTATATTGCATCACCCATTAACCTCGATGGCACATTTAAAGAAGAGATATGGAAAAATGTAGATTGGGAAACTGGTTTCACTCAAATGAGGCCCTTTCCTGGAAACAAGGCATCTCAAAAAACTGAAATTGGCATGCTTCATGACAAAGAAGCGCTCTACATCGGCATTAAATGCTATGATCATCCAGACTCCTTATCTCGTGTACTTTCTATAAGGGACGACTTTAATCCAAATTTAGATATGGTAGGGGTTTTTATAGATACTTATAATGACAAACAAAATGGATTTTTCTTTGGTATTACGAGTCGAGGCGTTCAGCTGGATGCAAAGATCTTTGATCAGGATTTTAACGACTTATTTAATTTAGTATGGAATAGTAAAGTAAATATTAATGAAAAGGGATGGTTTGCAGAATTAAAAATTCCTTATTCAGCATTACGATTCCCTAAAACT
Source organism: Bacteroidota bacterium (assembly GCA_036159515.1). Lineage (GTDB taxonomy): Bacteria > Bacteroidota > Bacteroidia > Flavobacteriales_D > Parvicellaceae. Next base: position 24,094 of record JAYYEV010000025.1, read on the forward strand.
GAAATGCAAAACTGGAACATTAATTTTGCAAGACAAATTAGTCGTTTTAGAGAAGAATCAACCTGGCAGCCTGTAAATCCGGACTTAGAAAATTATTTATTGGAGAGTGGAAAGGTGAAGGGAATAGAAAACATAACACCTCCCTTGAGGTTGGCTTTTATACCCTTTTTATCAAGTTACTACAGTTTTTCAAAAAATGAAGAATTATTAGCAAACTACAATGGAGGAATGGATATCAAATATGGAATTAATGAAGCACTCACTCTTGATGTGACATTATTGCCAGATTTTGGACAAGTGGTTTTTGACAAGCAAGTCTTAAATATCAGCCCATTTGAAATTCAATTTAATGAGAATAGACAGTTTTTTACAGAAGGAACAGAATTATTTACCAAATCAGGAATATTCTACAGCAGAAGAATTGGCGTTCAAACATCTCCTAAGGTATATCAAAATCAAATTCAAGAAAATGAAGAACTTGTAGAAATTCCCTCTTCAGTTCCATTATTAAATGCAAGTAAAATATCTGGCCGACTTAAAAATGGTCTTGGTATTGGAGTATTTAATGGCATTACAGCAGAACAACAAACTCAAGTCATCAATGAGATTGATAGCTATGAAAGAACCATTACTTTAAGCCCGTTAAGTAATTATAATGTCATAGTACTTGATCAAAATTTAAAAAACAACAGCTTTGTTACGTTCACTAACACCAATGTATGGAGAGCAGGCAGTTTCTATGATGCCAATGTTTCTGCGTTAAAAACAAAGCTAAATACTCCTTCAAATGATTATTTTATTGATTTGGACTTAAAAGTTTCTAGTATAGTAGAAAATCAAACTGATCTAGGGCATTCCTGGGGTTTTGAAACTGGAAAACAAAGAGGAAATTTCACTTTTGGCTTGAATTATTACGAAGAGTCTGACACTTACGATCCTAACGATTTGGGATTTCTTAGAGCTAATAATGAAAGGTCTACTCGACTAGAAATTGGTTATAGAAACTTTAACCCAAATTTTTTGAATCTAAATAAATTTTTCTCCAATTTTTCTATCTCTAATGAAAGACTTTATGCTCCTAATTTGTACGGTGGGACCTATTGGAGAGGAAACTTAACTATGATTAGTAACCATTTCAATGCCATGGGTTTAAGATTTAATGGTACCATTGGCGAAGTCAATGATTATTTTGAGCCCAGGGTGTGGGGAGAAAATTTCATTAGACCAGTCTGGACTAGTTCAAGAGCTTGGATTTCAACTAATTATCAAAAACCATTTGCGATAGATCTAGGATTAAGATATACCGATGTAAAAAGAAATGACTGGTGGGAATGGGGTTATGATACCGAATTGAGATTCAGATTAAGTAATCAACTTAATTTAATACATGAATGGAATCAAAATTTGCAATACAATAGTGAAGGATATGCGGTTAGTTTTGGTACACCCGCAGAAGAATTTGAAGGAATATTATTTGGAAATAGAGATAGACTAACCACCACACAATCTCTTGGAATTGAATATACAGCTACCAATAGAATGGGACTTACATTCCAATTAAGACATTATAATGCAAAAATTATTTATAATAACTTTGCTCAATTATTGGATAATGGCAGATTATCCTATTTAAATCATTACACAGGATTGGATACAGATGGAAACTCTGCTTACGATATTAATTACAATGCATTTACTATCGACATGTTAGTCCGATGGGTATACCTTCCTGGAAGTGAATTAAACTTCGTATGGAAAAACTCCATATTTACTAGTGATAAAATGGTATTTGATGATTATTGGAATACACTAAATAATACATTACAAAATGGTCCCATGAATACCCTATCTTTGAAAATCATATACTGGCTAGATTACCAATACTTAAAAAAGAAAAAGATAATTGAATAGATTCATTTTAATCATATTGATATTTGCTTGTCATTTCATTATTGGACAGCAACAGCAAAATAGAGTGTTATTTTTTGATGGAATACAACGGGAATTTATCATATATATACCTGCTACCTACAACGCTACAATTCCAACTCCTTTACTTTTTAACTTTCACGGTGGTGGGGGTACAGCTTCTGGGTTTTTGAATGGTGAAAATGATATGCGGCCCATTGCTGATACAGCCAATTTTATAGCGGTTTACCCACAAGCGGCAGTAGATCCCATTGATGGAAGTAATGCTTGGCTTCACAAAACACCTACTACTCACAATGATGTGAATTTTATAGAAGCTATTATAGATACGTTAAGTATGGAGTTTAATGTAAACAATGATCGTATTTATGCTTGTGGATATTCTGAAGGAGGAATTTTTTCTTATGAACTGGGATGTAGATTGAATAATAGAATTGCTGCATTTGCTTCAGTTTCAGGGAGTATGCTTACAGAGTCATACAGATTGTCTAATAATTTTGGCTCTTGTTCTCCAACTCATCCAACTGCCGTATTACTAATTCCTGGAACTAACGATGGAAATTTTCATGCTATGTACAATGGGTTTCAGCCCTATTACCTTTCTGTTAATGAGATCACTACTTATTGGTCTACACACAATAATACGGACGCTAGTCCAACAGTCAGTATGTTGCCTAATATAAATACTATGGATGGTAGCACCGTAGAAAGTCGTATTTGGGAAAACGGTGACCAATGTGTTTCTATCAAGGAATTAAAGGTTATTAATGGTGGTCATGATTGGCCAGGGAGTTTTGGAAATATGGATATTAACGCCAGTCAAGAAATTTGGAAATTTGTATCAAAATTTGATGTAAATGGACTTATAGATTGTGGTGCCGTAGAAAACAATATTTTAACGTCTAAGCCTGTAAAAATATATCCAAACCCCACTTCTTCAATAATTAACATTGAAAATCATACTGGTGAAATCCAATTACTTGAGATTTTCAATATTCATGGCGCAAAATTAAAAAGTGAAGAGTTATCTCATACCGTTAATACTATTTCTCTGGAACAATATGACCAACAGGTTCTATTCATTAAAATATTAAATAAGGTGTATAAGATTATTTTAGTATAATCCATCAACTTTCTCATTTCTTAATCTAGGTTAACTTACAATTATTACAAAAAATCAAATTTTGTATTGTAAAATAAAACCTACAAAATGAAAAATATAACTTCTTTAATTTTTGCAGCCTTTACCTTATTGACAAGTAACTTAATTGCCCAAGACTATGTTGTTAATACAGAAAAATCAAAAATCCATTGGATAGGAAAAAAAG
>JAYYEV010000026.1:0-36484 GCA_036159515.1 Bacteroidota bacterium
TTTTATTTATTACACCTTAAATGGTACCGATACATCTTACCAGTTACCTGATTTTTTCAAATTTGGCGCTGATATTTTATTTAAGTATAGAGGTTTTTCACTAATAGGAGAATTTGTACAAACTAAAGCCTTTATCCCTGATGGAATTACACATCGAAACGATCGATATAATAACCCCAATAATCTAACTACAAATTTTAGAACTTATTCACCTGCTGATTATGTAAGAACACAAATGATGTTAGGATCTGGATTAAACGTACAAGCGGGTTATATTTTTAAATCTTTATTTTCTATTGATGGTAGATTTACTTCACTACGACCTGACGAGCTTTCTTTTTTAAATAATTCTTTGTTCTACAACAGAAACAAGTATTATGAAATTGGTGTGAGCAAATACTTTACTAAAAACTATACGTTTAAGGTTCAAGCTTCATATCGTGTAATAGATGACGCTAGATTACGCCATCCCAACTTTGATAGAGACGAATTTGATGCAAGTGAAGAAGTGTTTTATCTAATGGTTCAATTGGCTTTTTAGTGAGGTTTAAGCTTATCATAGTTGTTGTCCTTTTTTGTATAAATGGATTTTATCCTCAAGATTCAAAAAAAATCACAGAAAAGTTTTTTCCAGATTTTAATTTAGATGTTCCAACCCCAGCATTTAAAAAGAAAAAAGGATTCACTAAGTATCATGAATTGATTTCATTCCTTGATGCTCTTCAAAAAAAACACCCATATGATTTCAAATATAAATTCATAGGAGAGTCTCAAAAAGGTAGACAAATTCCCATGGTTCTTTTGGGAAATGAAGATAATGAAAAACCTAGAGTTTGTTATATGGGAGGGCTACACGGTAACGAACCTGCAAGCACAGAAGGTCTTTTGTTTTTCATATATAATTTATTACACCAGGATTCACTAAAATCGGTACTGGAATATGTTAACCTTTCCATAATTCCTATGGCTAATATAGATGGATATGAAATACAAGATAGATATGCTGCAAATGGTCAAGATTTAAATAGAGATCAGACAAAATTAACTAATCCTGAAATGCAAATTTTGAAAAAAGCCATAAATGAATTTGACCCTCATGTAATGGTTGATTTTCATGAGTATAAACCTTACAGAGTCGATTTTGTGAAATTTGGAGATTATGGTACAACATCTATGTTCGACTGTATGTTCTTGTATACGGGCAATCTTAATGTTTGTCCATCTATTAAAGAAACTATAGAGCATGTTTTTTTACCAAGAGCGAAACAGCAATTAGACACCTATGGGCTTACGTATCATAATTACCTTTCATCTAAACATAATAATAACAAAGTATATTTCAATTTAGGCTCAGTTAGTCCAAGGTCAAGTGCTACTTCTTTTGCATTGGGAAACTGTATTTCCATGTTGATGGAAGTAAGAGGAGTAGGTCTTAACAGAACCTCATTTAAGAGAAGAATTTTCACTACGTATTCCCTCGCATGCTCTTTTTTAACCACAACTCTTAAAGAAAAAACACTTATTCATGAGAAGTTAATTTCTTGCAATGATTTTCCAGAACAAATTGTGATTAGCTATAAAAAGGAAAAAAGCCCCTATAAATTAAATATGATAGATGTTTATAACAAATCCATCGTTCCAATTGACATTATACTTCATAATGGTTTAGTATGTGAAGCAACTAAAACAAGATCTCGTCCAAATTATTATTTAATAGAAAAAAATCTGACACAAGTGGTAGAAAAACTATCTATTTTAGGGTTAAAAATTGACACCTTACATTACGATGAATTGTTAGAAGTGGAATCATATATTATTACGTCTCAACGGCAGTCACCAGCTTTGTTTCAAGGGTTTTATGAAAATATTGTAACAACCAAATTAGAAACAAAAAAGCTTCTTTTTGAAAAAGGTACCTTTGTTGTGCCTATGAATCAATCGAGATCTAATCTAGCGGTAGAAACGTTAGAACCAGAGATGTTATCCGGCTTTTTAAGATTCAATGTAATTGAGCCTGAAGATATTTCAAAAATACATCGTTACGTTTTAAACAAAGAATTATGAAGACAACCATACTTCCTTTTACCCTCTTTTTTATTTTCTTCACATCGTTCAAAGCCCAAGAAGCACTTGACATTAATGAAGCTGTCTTTGAACACCAAAACAAATTGGATTTTCAACTAGGCAATGGGATGTCATTTAATTTTGATGATAGTACACACCTCTTTCATATTGGAGGAATGATTCAAAGCAGTTATATACACAATAGATTTGATTCAGAAGACATACAATCACAAAATTCAATTGGAATTAAAAGATCGTATTTTAATATGTCAGGAAGCCTTAATAAGGGTTTATTTTCATTCCTTATTCAAACTAATTTCAGCGAATCTTCTGCACTATTAGATGCGTGGGTAGCTTATCATCCAATGAGAAATCTTCATTTTTATTTTGGTCAAAAGATGACTCCGATGAATAATTTATCTATGCAGTATATGGAAAATAATCTTCAATTTTCATCGCGTAATTATCTGTCACAAAATTTTTCAACTACAGGCAGGGAATTTGGCCTATTTATAGAATCAAATTTTAAATTAGGAAACATTGGGGTTGAGCCCAAATTAGCTATTACAAGTGGAGATGGTATGAATTCTTTCGGCGAAAACTCATTGGATTCTGATGTGGGTGGATTTAAATATGGAGGTAGATTAAATATATATCCTCTTGGCTATTTTAAAAAAGGTAATACTTACTTAGGACATGACCTTGTAAAAGAAGAAAAACCTAAAATATTAGTTGGTGCTTCAACCTCATTAAATATGGGGGCTAGTCATAAAGTAGGTGAGGGCCATTATAATGAAGATTTGTTGAACGAAGGAACTTTTTTATTTTATGATGCTGATTCAATTGGTTTAGCTCGATTTCCTAATTATTTGAAAAACAATGTTGATTTTTGCTTTAAATACAAAGGGTTAAGTATGTTATTTGAGTATGTAAATACAGCGGCATATAATTTACAAGGTACAGCCTTGAATAACAATGCGAGTGTTTTATTAGATACTACTCAAATTAGTGAATATATGGTACTTGGTAATGCTTACAATGTACAATTAGGATATGTTTTTAAAAAGGACATATCATTAGATTTCAGATATGGCCAATCATTTAAAGAGTTTGGGTTTAATGCCAATTCGGTATTGAAAAATTATGATGAGTTGGCAGTTGGTGTTTCTAAATATTTTTCAGCCAGATCTGTTAAAGCTCAGTTATTTAGTAGATATCTAAATTTTTATGAAAATGTGGAATTAAATCAGCTTTTTATAGAATTTCTCTTACAAATTCAGTTTTAATTTATCTTAAATCTTTTGTGATAATTTCTGCAATCTCCTGTGCTGTTTGTGCAGCTTTAGTTTCAGTAATGATATAGTACAATTTTTTACCGTCCACATTTTCTCCCTCAAATCTCCTTGGTAATCCAATTGGAGAATTTCCAGTGATCATACTATAAAAAACACAGGCAATCAAGTATGTTCCATTAGGAGATGGATGCTTGTTGTCATCCATGTATAGATCAAAATCAGAATTTGAATTTTCTATATATTGAAATGCTTCTCCTACAGGTACATACGTAACATCATTCGTTTCAGAAATTGAATCTAAAATTTGCATGGTATTAGAACGTCTTTGAGATGAAATTTTTTTTAAATATGGATATTCCCATGTACCATAAATATAGGGTTTTACATTACGTTTTGTTGCTGCTTCTGTAAAATAACGTATGTATTTAGCACATGAGTCAAGTTGTAATAAAGGGTAAGTGCTATGATCGTTTAAAACTACAAACTCATAATTCTCTAAATCATAACTTTCTTCCATATGATATGACCAGTGTTCGTGAAGTTTGCTTCCTCCAATTGTTTTCTGAAAAACTTCAATATGTATCCCTGATGATTCAAACATTTTCTCTAATACTTGAGGTAGGTTCCAATAAAAGGTAAAGCTATTACCAATCATTAGCATCTTCTTAAACTTGATTTTAGTATTATTATGATTTTCAATTTCAGAATTAGAACTACACGTTGAAATCAATAGTGTAATAAAACCAAACAGGATTATTCTAAAAAGGTGAGCCATCAATTCTTGTGCCTGGTGAAAATAATACACCTGCAAATGCAGTAGCATGCTGTTCAAAATCTCCAGTCAAGTCTGGAAATCGAGTGTAGGATTCATTTGGATTATTTGATAAAGGTTCAACATCAAATGTTAAAATGATATTATCTAAACTATCTGTTAATGTCATTACATCTCCCGAATTATTTAGATTCATAACCACATTACTTGAAACAAAAACTAATGCATTTCCAAAGACGCCATTAGGTGTACCTCCTCCAAAAACAATAAGCGATTTTCCAGATGATAAAAAGGTATTGTCTGGAAATTGATGATTAGCCGAACCATTGTTGAGATTTTCTGTATCAAAAATTTTACAACCACTAAGATCTATGCAAGAATCTGACAAATTAACAAATTCAACAAACTCATCTTCATTGGGATCTCTTATACCATCATTGTTTGCGTCTCCTGCTATCCCTGATGGTGGGTCATACAAAACTTCATTTAAAATAAAACTGGAGATGTTTTCAGTAAGGTAAACGGTATCGAGGTCATTATTTGTGGTATCGACAGGATTAATATTATCAGCAATGGGTTCTACATCCTTTGTTTTAGCACAACTTAATAGTGTGGTAAACAAAATACTTAGTAATATACAGTGAATTCTTCTTAAAAAACTTAACATAAATTCGATAGCAAACCAAATATAAAGATTAATTTAAAGCCATGAAAAAATTAATTTTTCTGTTAGTTATTATAACTCTTTTTTTTGGGTGTAGAAAACCTACGACACCAAACAATAACGTGTTAGTTTTAGAAAATAATTTAGGTCAATTCCAATTTAACGATTATGAGCCTTTAGTTGATATGCCCGTAAATATCCATTATTATATTCCAGATCAAGTTGATCGACAAAATGCTCCTATTTTATTTATCTTCCCTGGTATGAATAGAAATGCAAACACCTATAGAGATACTTGGGTTAATTTAGCTGATGATAAAGGTATAATGATTTTCTCCTTTGAATTTCCTACTGCTTATTACCCTAATAGTATTGCATATCAAGAAGGAAACATATTTAATCAAAATGGCGCGTTGAATTCGGAAGATAAATGGTCATTTTCAATTGTAGAACCAGTCTTTGATTACATTAAAACATCTTTCAATTACAATCATAATTTTTATGATTTATTTGGTCATTCTGCTGGGGCTCAATTTGTTCATCGATATGTTTTATTTAAGCCCTATTCAAGAGTCAGAAAAGCAATTTCTGCAAATTCAGGTTGGTATACAATTCCAGATACTTCCGTTTTGTTTCCATATGGTTTAAAAAACATACCAGAAAATGATTTCGATTTATCAAATTCCTTTAATAAAGAACTTGAAATTCATCTAGGTTTATTAGATAATAATGTAAATGATCCTTCACTAAGAAAAACTCCTGAAGCAAATGCTCAAGGTTTGCATAGGTTAAGTAGAGGAAGGTATTTTGTCTCCAAAAGTGATTCTATTGCACAATCTATGAATTTATCTATTAATTGGGTAAAGAAAGAAGTACCCAATGTAGCCCATAATCATGGAGGTATGTCTACGTATGCTGCAGAAGAGCTCTACTAAATTTCGAAACTAAAACCAGATTTCTTAAGTTTTAAATATTTGACTTTGTTAAATTGAAATAGTTTGGCTGGTCTATGGGAAACACTTTTTTGAATTTTCCCTGTATCAACCAGCAACTTCATGGAGTTTATTTTTTTCCTAAAGTTTCTTTTATCAAACTTTTTCTCGAGAATGATTTCATATAAGTTTTGTAATTGAGATAAAGTAAATTTTTCTGGAAGCAATTCAAATCCAATAGGTTTGCTTTGAACACTCTGAACTAGATGGGCTTTACACGAAGCAAAAATTTTATTGTGATCAAAAGCCAATTCTCCAATTCTATTGATATCATGCCACTTTGCCTCGGATGCAAAAGAAGAAGGGCTGTTATTTTTGTTTAAAGGCGAAAGTTCATATTGATTAATTTTAATTAAACTGTAATGAGATATGGTGAAAACCCTACCTAGTGGGTGTCTTCCAATGTCTCCAAACGTTTTTACTTGCTGTGTGTATACATTTCCTAGACCTGTTAAATCTACTAGGACTCTATCCACTGCATCGTCTATGCTTTCTTTGGGGTGGACCAAGTCTCCCGGTAAGGCCCAAAACTCCTTGTATGGATTAACTCCTCTCTTGATAAGTAGTACTTTTAAATTTACATCATCGTATCCAAAAATGACACAATCCACAGAAACGGAATAATTAAAATTATCTTTTACCATATTTCTAATATAATGTATATTTTACACTAATCTCACTATACTTTCAGTTATTCATTTTTAAATACCCTATCTTCTCCTAGAAACTGAGGAGATTGAACAGAAATAACTTTCATAGCTTCTTTAGAATTTACAATAACACCATGCCATGTATTTTGTGGAATTACGATGACATCACCTTCTTTTACTTGATAAACACTATCTCCGAGTTGAAATTCACCTGAACCCTCTTCAACAAAAACATTTTCAGTGTGATATACGTGTTTGTGTAGTTTTACCTTTTTTTTGATCCAAATAGCAAATGTGGTCGCTTCTTTATGAGTTGAGAGCTGTTTCACACTAATATTCTCAAATTCGACATCATTTGGTTTAATGTGTTGAATAGAAGAAACAAATTCCTGAGTGAAAAATGTGTTGGTAAAAAACAATAAAAATAAAGAGAATAAAATATGTGTCCTCATATCAGTAAAATTTGATCATATTGTTTGTGCCCATTTACAAAGTCTGTAATAGTGGATCTTCTTTTTCCTTCTAATTGAACGTCTAGTAATTTCAATGTTCCGGTAGCAGACCCCACGATAAGTTCATTTTTCCCCATTAAGACTTCACCAGCACCAAGTTTAAGATTTTCACCTATTTCTGATCTGAATATTTTTAAATTTAATAAACGATCATTTAGTTTTATTTGACACCAGGCAGAAGGGTAGGGAGAGAGTCCTTTAATGAGGCTGTTAATTTCTTTTGCCCCTTTTTTCCAATTGATTCGAGTATTCTCTTTATTCAGTTTTGGTGCAGTTTTTAGATTCAAATTCTTAATATTTTGTTCAATTGAATTGAGGTCCCCCTCTTCAATACTATTTAAAGTTTTAATCACCAATTTTTTCCCAATGATCATTAATTTATCGTGTAAACTACCTGCATTATCCTCTTCCTCAATCTTAATTTTTTCATTTAATAATACATTTCCAGTATCTATTTTCTCGTCAATTAAAAAGGTAGTCACTCCAGTTTCCTTTTCGTCATTTATGATGACCCAATTAATAGGTGCAGCACCTCTATACTGAGGTAATAATGAGGCGTGTAAGTTAAAAGTCCCGTATTTAGGAATAGACCATACTGATCTAGGCATCATTCTGAAAGCAACCACTACATAAACATCTGCGGATAAATCTTGAAGATGACTTATAAATTCGTTTGATTTTAAATTTTCAGGTTGTAGAAGATGAAGTTCATGTTCTTTAGCATAATTTTTAACAGGAGACGATCTTAATTTCTTTCCTCTTCCTGCTGGTTTATCTACAGCAGTAACAACACCTACAACAGTATGTACTTTACTTTCATGAATTTCTTTAAGAGATGCTACTGCAAAATCGGGAGTGCCAAAAAAAATAACTTTCATATCAGTCTACTTTAATTACTAATCCTTTTAAATATTCGCTTTCTGGATGAAAAATATTTATTGGATGATCCATTGGTTGATGTAATTGATGAAGGATAGTTACTTTTCTATTTACCACAATACTGGATGATAATATGATGTGCTTAAATAATTCATTGCTGATAACTTGAGAACAAGAAAATGTAAAGATATATCCTCCTGGTTTAATTTTTTCAATAGCTCTTGTGTTTAATCTTTTATAGCCTTGTACAGCTTTGTTTTTTGATTTAATGTGTTTCGCAAAAGCAGGTGGATCTAATACAATTACATCAAATGTTTCTGGAAGTTTTTTAATGTAGTCCATAGCATCTTCCGTTATGGATTGATGTTTCTGTTGAAGGTCTTGGGGGAGTAATTTCACATTTTCCTCTACAAGTTCCATTGCTTTTTTAGAGCTATCTAAAGAATAAACTTTTCTGGCACCTTGATTTAATGCATAAATAGAAAATCCTCCAGAATAACAAAATGTATTTAAAATCACCTTGTCTTTAGCGTATTTGCCTAGTAATTTTCTGTTCTCCCTTTGATCAATAAAAAACCCTGTTTTTTGACCAGTAACCCAGTTGATTTTAAAAAGATTTCCATATTCAGCCGCTAAAACATCAGGTATATTTCTTTTTTTCAGCAGATAACTGTTTTGAATTTGAAATTCTTCTTTTAAAATATCTGGTAGTGTTTTTTCACTTTTATCATATATAACATCAATTTCAGGTAATGTTTTAGCTATTACTTCACTAAAAATATCTTTTAATTTCCACATGCCTACAGAATGAAATTGCATTACGATTACATTATTATACCGATCAATTATACATCCTGGCATTTCATCTCCTTCGGCATGAACTAATCGATAAATATTATTCTCCTCATTGATATCTAAATTGCTGTGGCGTTGGGATATAGCTTTTTTTATTTTGACCTTCCAATATGTTTTGTCAATAGTTACTTGATTTAATTCAAAAATTCGTATCGCAATGCTACCTTCATTGTAATGACCATAGCCAAGAAACCTTCCTTTGTTGCTTTTAATTTCAACAATATCTCCATTTGAAATACCATTTTCAATGGATTTAATGGCACCCGAAAAAACCCAAGGATGTCTTCTTAAAATTGATTTTTCTTTTGTCGGCTTTAAGGTTATGGTTTTAAACATATGATGCTTTTATATCCATTTGTTACTTTAGTACACAAATAAAGTGATTTTATGAAGTTTGGCCAAGTAGATAACTTAGATAGTGTTGACTTTAACTATTCAGAAATACCACTAAAAACAAAAGAGAATTTAAACAGTTTAAAAAGGAATAATAAAATTCATTTTTTCTTTGGAGCTCCTGGATGGTCTGATGTTAATTTCAAAGGAAGTATTTACCCGCTTAAAACTTCTTCAAATAAAATGCTTATTGAATATGCTAAGCAATTTAATAGCATTGAATTTAATGGTACAAGATATGGTGTGCCTAAACGTAAGGTGGCTCAAAATTGGAAAGAAAAGGTAGGTTCAAATTTTAAATTTTCATTAAAGCTTCCTCAGTTTATTACACATCGAAAAAACATCAATGATGCAGAGGCTTATCAAAAAATAGATGAGTTTTTGTTGTTATGGAGTGAAATAGAAGAATATTCCGGTATAAATTTTGCTGTAATGGCAAATTACTTTCGGTCTGATCAATTTAATGAGTTAGATAAATTTATTCGTCATTGGCCAAATGATGTGCCCATAGCGATTGAATTAAGAAATCAGAGTTGGTTTAATGATCCATCAGTAGTAACTAAATGGCACGAATTATTTGCAAAGCATAATGTGATTCCCGTAATTACAGATACTCCCGGAAGAAGAGACGTCATGCATTATAATTTAACGAATAATCATTTATTTGTGCGTTACGTAGGTGATTTTGAGCACAGTTCAGATAAATTTAGAATTCATCAATGGGTTGATAAAATAGTGCAGTTAGTGGATTGTGGAGTTGATCATATTTGGTTTTATGTTCATCAACCTGGAGAAAATCGGGAAAGGATTTTACATTTTTTCAATTACATGATTCCATTAGTCAATCAAGAACTAAACTTAGAGATAAAAGTGCTTAAAAATCACCGTGAGGCTTACACATAGCCCATGAATCTATACATAAAGTATCCAACTATTTCATGAAGTAAAACTTTCCACTTGAATAATATGCTGCTCTGTGGTATGATAAGATACTCTAAATCAAAATGAAATTTGTCAGTTTCTTTAACAAATGGAGTAATATTAAGAGTTGTTTTTTTAAAACAAGATAATGACCTTCTCATATGATAATCTGACGTGATTAATAAAAATGAAGATTTATCTATTTCAAGCTTCTTACAAATCAGTTCTGTATACTTGGCATTTTCATGCGTATTTTTTGACTGATTTTCAACTATTATTTTCTCCCCGGGAATTCCAATTCTTATTAAAAATGACTTTAAAATGTCAGCTTCTTTCATGTCCGAACTTAAACTTCCAGATGCTCCAGTAATAATGATTTTTTTGATCATGCCTTTATGAAACAGCTCAATGGTATTTAACAAGCGGTCATTATACTCATTAAATTGAATATTTTTTTCAGATGAACTTAAGCTGATCATCCCTCCAAGAAGAATGCCTACATCAAATTTTTGATAAGTAAGTTCATGTTTAATCTTCCAATAGTCAAACGCTGTTTTATATAGGGGTGAATTAGAAAAAACAAGAGTTAAAACTAAAGCTGACACTAAATATTTTGGTCTTTTGTATTTTTTTTTAGCAAACATGGCTAGTAACAGTAATGTCATTACCCAAAAAAAGGGATCAACAGCAAAGGAAAGTATCTTAGAAAAAATGAAAAACACTTTGGTAAATATCATTAGTTTTGGGCAAAATTATGTATTTTAAACAAAATAGAGATACACTTTATATTCTATAACTTATGGATCAAAAACCATATTTACCTAAACACAAAATTAGGATAGTTACTGCAGCCTCTTTATTTGACGGACATGATGCTGCAATAAATATCATGAGACGTATCATCCAGTCTACTGGCTGTGAGGTTATTCATTTAGGCCATGATAGAAGTGTAGAAGAGGTAGTTAATTGTGCAATTCAAGAAGATGCTCAAGCCATTGCAATGACTTCATATCAGGGAGGGCACAACGAATACTTTAAGTATATGTACGACCTACTTAAAGAAAAAAATGCCTCTCATATTAAAATTTTTGGAGGTGGAGGTGGAACTATACTTCCGGAAGAGATTGAAGATTTGCATCAGTACGGAATTGCCAGAATATATCATCCTGATGACGGTAGAGCTATGGGACTTCAGGGAATGATAAATGACTTAGTAGAAAAAGCTGATTTCCCTACAGGGGCAAAGCTTAATGGTCAACTTAATGATCTTGTTTACGACAATCATTTAGCTCTTGGACAAGTCATTTCATCAGCTGAAAATTACGGAGAACAGTTCGAAAAAAAATTAGATCAACTAAAAAGTAAAGCTGATAAAAAAGACATCCCCATTTTAGGTATTACTGGTACGGGTGGTGCTGGTAAATCTTCTTTAGTGGATGAATTGGTACGGAGATTTTTACTTGATTTTAAAAATAAGAAATTAGCTATTGTTTCTGTAGATCCATCAAAACGTAAAACAGGAGGTGCTTTACTTGGTGATAGAATTCGAATGAATGCTATCAATAACAAGAGAGTATATATGCGATCGCTTGCCACCAGACAGAGTAATTTGGCGCTTTCTAAACATGTTTCACAAGCATTAGACGTACTTAAATGTGCAGATTTTGATCTTATCATACTGGAAACATCCGGAATTGGTCAATCGGATACCGAAATTTTGGATCACAGTGATGTCTCTTTATATGTGATGACCCCAGAATTTGGTGCGGCTACGCAATTAGAAAAAATTGATATGCTTGATTTTGCTGATGTAGTTGCCTTAAATAAGTTTGATAAAAGAGGGGCATTAGATGCGATTAGAGATGTGAAGAAGCAATACAAGCGGAATCACAATTTATGGGATATTAATGACGATGATATTCCAGTGTATGGAACTATAGCCTCTCAGTTTAATGATCCTGGGATGAATAACTTATATAAACATCTTATGGATTTGGTAGATCAAAAAACCAAAACAGATTTATCGTCTACGTATGAAATTACAAAGGAAATGTCCGAGAAAGTATATGTAATCCCACCTAAAAGGGTTAGATACTTATCAGAAATTGCAGAAAATAATCGAGCTTACGATGAACAACTTGAAAAACAAATTAAGTTGGCAGAAAGGTTATATGTTTTAAATAAAACGATTGAAGAGTTAGATCAAACTGAGAATAAAGATGTGATCGATGTTTTGAATGAGAAGATAAAGCAATTACAATTAGATTTTGATGCTCGAAATTGGAAAACTATTCAAGATTGGAAATCGAAGTATCACTCTTATCAACAGGACCAGTTCATATTTAAAGTCAGAGGAAAAGAGTTGAGAGTTTCCACAACATCAGAATCTTTATCATTTACAAAAATCCCTAAGGTTGCACTTCCTAAGATATCAAGTTGGGGAGACATTATTAGATGGACAAATCAAGAAAATGTTCCTGGAGAGTTTCCTTTTACTGCGGGATTGTTTCCATTTAAAAGAGAAGGTGAAGATCCTACTAGAATGTTTGCAGGTGAAGGCGGACCCGAAAGAACAAATAAACGATTTCACTATGTGAGTTTAGGAATGCCAGCTAAAAGATTGTCCACTGCTTTTGACTCAGTGACACTCTATGGGAATGACCCCGATTTAAGACCAGATATATATGGCAAGATTGGAAATTCTGGAGTTTCGATTTGTTGCCTAGATGATGCTAAAAAATTGTATTCAGGTTTTGATTTGAGTTCGCCAACTACTTCAGTGAGTATGACCATTAATGGACCTGCTCCCATGTTATTAGGTTACTTTATGAACGCGGCTATAGATCAGAATTGTGAGAAATACATTAAGGAAAATGGATTAGAATCTGAGGTTAACCAAAAAATTAATGAAATTTATACCGGAAAAAAAAGACCAGCCTATCAAGGTGATTTGCCTGAAGGAAATGATGGTTTAGGTCTTATGCTCTTAGGTATTACGGGAGATCAAGTTCTACCACCATCAGTGTATAATAAAATTAAATCTGATACCTTATCTCAAGTAAGAGGGACCGTACAAGCCGACATACTAAAAGAAGATCAAGCGCAGAATACTTGTATTTTTTCTACTGAGTTTGCTTTACGTTTAATGGGAGATGTGCAAGAATATTTTATTCATAATAAAGTCAGAAACTTTTATTCAGTCTCTATTTCAGGTTATCACATTGCAGAAGCAGGAGCCAATCCTATTACTCAACTTGCATTTACATTAGCCAATGGGTTTACTTATGTAGAGTATTACTTGAGTAGAGGAATGTCCATAGATGATTTTGGTCCCAATCTATCCTTTTTCTTCTCTAACGGTGTTGATCCTGAATATGCAGTTATTGGAAGAGTGGCTAGAAGAATTTGGGCAAAGGCTATGAAAGTAAAGTATGGAGCTGGTGAAAGAGCACAAAAGCTCAAATACCATATTCAGACCTCAGGTCGATCCTTACATGCCCAAGAAATCGATTTTAATGACATTAGAACCACACTACAGGCGCTATATGCCATTTATGATAATTGTAATTCATTGCACACAAATGCATACGATGAAGCCATAACAACTCCAACAGAGGGCTCAGTCAGAAGAGCTATGGCGATTCAATTAATCATAAATAAAGAACTTGGATTGGCAAAAAATGAAAACCCTATGCAAGGTTCTTACATTGTGGAAGAATTAACAAACTTGGTGGAGGAAGCAGTATTATTGGAATTTGATAGAATTAATGAAAGAGGTGGTGTGCTTGGAGCCATGGAAACCATGTACCAAAGAAGCAAAATTCAAGAAGAATCACTACACTATGAAACATTAAAACATACGGGTGAATATCCCATTATTGGCGTGAATACATTCTTAAATTCAAAAGGGTCCCCAACTATAGTCCCAGAAGAAGTGATTAGAGCTACTGAGAATGAGAAAAAGTATCAAATTAGTATGTTGGATAATTTACATCAGAATAAATTAAAACAAGCATCGGAATCTCTTCAACTTATTCAAAATGCAGCCATAAATCAAGAAAATATTTTCGAAGTACTTATGGAAGCGTGTAAGCATTGTTCGTTAGGTCAAATAACCACTGCCTTATTTGAGGTTGGAGGACAATACAGAAGAAATATGTGATGCAAGATCATTTAATTATCTTCTTAAAAAATCCCATTTTTAAAAAAATACAGGAATCGAAAAAATTAGATAATTGGACTCGTTTTTTTGAACTTCTTGAACACACATCATTAATAACATCAACTATAAATGTGCAAAGAAATTTATATTATGATGAATTTATAGAAAATGATGGGGTTTTTAATGATCAAATTTTTTCTAAAAAAATTCATACATCATCTAACCCTAGACAACAATTAAAAGATGCAGTAAAGGAATCTTTTGGACAATGGGCAAAAAAAGTAGTCTTTATGGGAGCTGATTCATTTGAGTTGAATTCTTTAGATATAAAGCTTGTTTTTAGTCAGCTGGATCATCATCAGGCGGTTATACTTCCAGCTAAGAATAGTGGTATTTTACTCTTTGGATTGACCATTTTTAGAAGTGATATTTTCGAACACTTTCCATGGGAAACAGAAGATGACTTATTGGACACGATTATTAATTTACAACGTCAACAAAACACCTATTGTGTTTTAGAAGCAAAAACGGCTTATGATTAAATAAAATAAGGATATACTAATAATGTTCATAACATCCAAGATCATTTGGAGTATTTCTTGATCTTTCCAAAATGTCTTCAGTGATAGAAGAATTTACATTTCCTAAATCAATAAAGCCAGATGAATCAGTTAGTTCAAAATTCCATTCTTGAGGATTCACAAAATAGGAGTTTAGGTTTTTAAAACAATTATTGAAAAATGATGAATTTAATAAGGTGTCTTCTGTTTTAAATGCACAAAAATCGAATAAAAAATTGGGATCTACTCCCGTGTAAATTCTATCAATGGTGTCGCAGATAATCTCATTAGTTCCGTTTCCATCCACTATGCAATTTAAAAAAGTAGCATTATCAAAAGGTCTAAATATGATGTCTTCATTTGTACTCTTATAATAGTCCTTAAAAACTAAGGAGGGGGTATTTCTAAAACCGCTCCAATAATTTGCAAAAGTGCAATGTTCAAATTGAACATTACCTCCAATGCTTACATAGGCTGAATAGTTGTTAGAATTGCCAAAAAGACAGTTAACAGCATTTATATTTCCGCCTTGTGTTAAAATATTAGCATACAATGAGTTATTAACTTTTACTTTATTTAATAATACAAATTGATTACTGATTAATGTATCTACTTGAATGCCAATAACTGCATTTTTAATTTCACTATGCGTAATGTGTGATTGAAGTGGCTGAAGAAAATATATCCCTCTCCATTGACCTGCCACTGAATCAGCAGGGTAGAGTAAGTAGTCTTCCATTCTATCTTGTTGGAAGATTACAGGGCTATTTAACGTTCCATTCACTTCAAGAGTACTCTTGTAGACTAATAAAGTGGCATTAGCATGTCCATGGATTTGAGCACCCTCTTGAATAACTAGTGTTTTTCCAGAATCTAAATTAGGATACCCTACTGCTGCAATACCATAAATTACATGAGGCTTATCATTAAGCCATTGTCCTTCCACTAATTCATTTACATGGAAATAAGCATCTTGCCCCCAAGCATTTAATATTACTTGATATTCATTACCATTCGTGTTGAATAGTATCCTGTCCTCTACAATTAGTGGTAAGTTTTGTCCATTGGGATCAATAGTTACTTCCACAAATATGTAAGCGCTGTCTCCTGGAAGTAATTCAATATTTTCAAAATGAACACCTGAAACTCCATCCACATTTATTCTAAATGGAGAATTAGTTTCTTGTTCTAAATGAATAGAAGATATCGTAAGTATACCATTGTAATTATTGTAACATTTGAATTGTTTTGTGGTGGAACCAATGGTAGTGAAAATGGTGTCAAATAGAATAGTGTCTGAAGATGTTTGAATTTGATACTGTGAACCTGTTAGATATTGGTTTTTACGACATTGTTGAAGGGTGAAAATTAGTGCAAGAGCTAAAAAGTATATGTAAAATGTTGTTCTCAATATTTCCGCAATATATATAACTGATAAAACATAAAATTATTTTAGCCAATATAATTTTTGATAATTTAATTTAAACATTAAATTTGCACGCTCAATTACGAAAAATGAAAAAAGGAATACACCCAGAAGATTATAGATTAGTAGTTTTTAAAGATATGTCAAATGATTATACATTTCTTAGTAGATCATGTGCTCCATCTAAGGATACGGTAAAATGGGAAGATGGTAATGAATATCCACTTATCAAATTAGAAATCTCTCATAAATCTCATCCATTTTTCACTGGGAAAATGCAATTTGTTGATACGGCAGGTAGGGTTGATAAATTTAGAAACAGATATGCTAAACAAAAAAAGTAAGTTTCTTTTACACAGAATTATTAAATTAACCTCCTCAATGGAGGTTTTTTTTTGTCCAAAATTTTAAAATATGAATTACACGCTTTTTGATGGTCAATTTCACCAAAAACTTAAACCGCTAACATTTACTAAACCCGTTTCCTTTTTGAGAGTTGGGTTTTACACGGTTAAAGAAAAATGGGAATCATTCTTAAATGAAGATGTTGGAATAAGAACTAAGGACTATTTAGGTGTGAAATTCAATTCCATTTCATCGGAATCTCCTTGTGGTATTTGTGCAGCATTGCTACCTAATGAAGAGCTGGTTGAGGCTATTTTAGATTTGGATGATAAAACAATCATGGTTCACGATGATAAAGTCCTAGCTATTAAACCCCTGCCAGATGAAAGTAATCATTTGGAAAAATCATTAAATGATTACAATAAAGTAACATATCTTGGAGAATACGATTTATTAGATAGACCCATGGATATATTCTCTTTCAACGGTAAAGAAATTAATAATGATCTGGAAAGGTTTTTCAAAGATGATTCTAGGAGGACCACCTTTGGATCACATAATACCATAATTGGAGACCAAGTGTATATTGAAGATGGGGCTAAGGTTCAGGGTGCATTCCTAAATAGCGAAGATGGTCCTATTTTCATAGCTAAGGGAGCTGAAATTATGGAGGGTTCTTTGGTAAGAGGTCCTTTTGTAATGCATGAAGGTTCAGTGTTAAAACTCGGTACAAAAGTATATGGAGACACTACTTTAGGTCCATATTGCAAAGTAGGAGGTGAAGTAAGTAATGTGGTTTTTCAGGGATATACAAATAAGGCTCATGATGGTTTTTTGGGTAATAGTGTGATTGGTGAGTGGTGTAATTTGGGAGCTGATACCAATTCGTCCAATTTGAAAAACAATTATGGAGTAGTCAAGTCTTGGGATTATTTTTCAAATAATTTCAAATCTACTGGGACTCAATATTGTGGCTTAATCATGGGCGATCATTCCAAATCCGGTATAAACACCATGTTCAATACAGGTTCTGTGGTGGGAGTTTTTGCTAATATTTTTGATGCTGGTTTTCCTCCGAAATTTATACCTTCTTTCTCTTGGGGGGGTAAGTCTGGATTTGTAAAGAATGAATTCAAAAAAGCCATTGAGGTTGCTAAAACGGTTATGAACAGAAGAAATGTTGCGTTGGATAAGAAGACACTTGAAATTTATAAGAAAATCCACGACTCCATTAGTTCTTAATTAGTTTGGCATATCAATTGATTTATCTAAAACAGATTACAATATTATATCTGTTTTTGAGTGGATTAAAGTAAAAGTTCCCTTTTTACATGGATAGGTATAGGACATATTGTCATCAAATAACATAAAAACAAAATATGAGTGACTTTTTTGCAGAACGTGATTGGATGGGGTTATCTGATGTAATTGAAACAGAAACTGAATTTATACCTTTAATATCACCAGAGGATGAAGATAGGATGAATCTTGAAGAAGTTCCTGATAAGCTACCTATTTTACCTTTAAGAAATAATGTACTATTTCCTGGTGTAGTTATTCCTATCACGTTGGGAAGAGACAAAAGCATTAAGCTAATTCAGGATGCCTATAAAGGGAATAAAATTATCGGTGTAGTTTCTCAAGTAGATTCAAACATTGAAGAGCCACAATATGTAGATTTATTTAAAATAGGTACAGTTGCTCAAATCATCAGAATGCTTAAAATGCCTGATGGTAGCAGTACCATAATAATACAAGGAAAGAAAAGACTAAAATTGGTGGAAGAACTTTCTGCTGATCCTTACCTAGTAGCTAAAATTGAAGAGTTTGAAGAGAAGCGCCTTAAAAAAATGTCAAAAGAATCATTGGCATTGTTCGATAGCTTAAAAGATTTAGCACTGAACATCATAAAAAACTCTCCTAACATTCCTTCAGAAGCAGCTTTTGCCATTAAAAACATTGAAAGTCCCAACTTCTTAGTAAATTTTATTAGTTCGCACATGAATGCTGAAGTGGATCAGAAGCAAAAAATGTTGGAAGAACCAGATATTCATAAGCGAGCACAGTTACTTATGAAGCATTTGAATAAAGAACTTCAAATGCTTGAGCTTAAAAACGATATTCAAACACGTGTCAAATCGGATTTAGATCAGCAACAAAAAGAGTTTTTCCTTCACCAGCAAATGAAAGAAATTCAAAACCAGCTAGGTGAAAATCCAGTTCAGCAGGAAATAAATGAGCTCAGGGAAAAATCAAAATCCAAAAAGTGGTCTAAAGAAGTTAAAAAAGTATTTTCTAAGGAATTAGATAAACTAGAAAGGATGAACCCTTCAGGCGCTGAATATGGTGTACAGATTAATTACTGTCAATTACTTATCGACTTACCATGGGGTGAGTATACAAATGATCAATTTAACTTGAGTTCGGTTCAAAAAGTGTTAGACAGAGATCACTTTGGATTAGACAAAGTCAAGGAGCGAATAGTGGAGTATTTATCCGTATTAAAGTTAAAAGGAGATATGAAATCACCCATTCTTTGTCTTTATGGTCCTCCAGGGGTTGGAAAAACATCTCTGGGAAAATCAATTGCAGAAGCTATTGGTAGAAAGTATGTGAGGATGTCGCTCGGAGGTTTACACGACGAAGCAGAAATTAGAGGACATAGAAAAACTTACATTGGGGCAATGCCTGGTAAATTAATCAACAATTTAAAAAAGGCGGGCACATCTAATCCTGTATTTGTCTTGGATGAAATAGATAAAATTGGTAAATCTGGCCATGGTGATCCTTCATCAGCTTTACTTGAAGTATTAGATCCTGAACAAAATGATACCTTTCAAGACAATTTTGTAGAGATTGAATATGACCTATCAAAAGTGTTATTTATTGCTACAGCAAATGATTTGTCCACTATCCAGCCTGCGTTGAGAGATCGAATGGAAATCATTCCTATAAATGGATATACAATTGAAGAGAAGGTGCAAATTGCGAAAAAGCATTTAATACCCAAATTAGTAAAGGATCATGGAATTAAGTCTACGGATATAAAAATCAATCAGAAATTACTTGAAAAAGTGATTATGTCGTATACCAATGAAAGTGGTGTTAGAGGGCTTGAAAAAAAGCTGGCGAAATTGGTTAGGATAAGGGCTAAAGAAATTGCATTTGAAGAATCTTTTACTATCTCTGTTGACAATGAATTTGTAGTGAAGTCTTTAGGCCCTGGAATAGATCCTAGTAAATATTCACAGCACTTGATGCCTGGCGTAGTAACTGGATTAGCTTGGACAAGAACAGGAGGTGATATTCTATTTATAGAAACATCTAAAACAAAGGGTAAAGGTAAATTAACCCTTACAGGAAATTTAGGTGATGTAATGAAAGAATCTGCAGTAATTGCACTTGAGTACCTAAAAGCAAATGCTTCAAAGTTTGGTTTTACTCAGCTAGATATTGATGAAAGTAATTTCCATATTCATGTACCCGAAGGTGCTACACCTAAAGATGGTCCTTCAGCTGGAGTAACCATGATAACCGCTTTATCATCAGCTATTTTAAATAAAAAAGTTAAAAAATTCTTAGCCATGACGGGTGAGGTAACTTTAAGAGGGGATGTATTGCCTGTGGGAGGGATAAAGGAAAAAATATTAGCTGCTAAAAGAGCTGGCATAAAGCATATACTATTACCCGAAGCGAACAAGAAAGACGTGGATGATATCAAAGTAGATTACTTGAAGGGATTAGACTTCAAGTATGTAAAGAAGATGGAGGATGTGATCCAATTTTCTTTGAACTAATAGGCGATTTTCTACCTGTTCGTTTAAATTCAAAGATAAGTGTTAATAAGTTACTCTGTCTATATGGAGTAATTTCTTCATAAATGCTAAATTTAGCATGATATAGTCCTTATTATGGCTAATAACGAAGTTAAATACACTGAAGACAATATACGTTCCTTAGACTGGAAGGAGCACATTAGAATGCGTCCTGGAATGTATATTGGGAAGCTAGGTGATGGTTCATCTGCAGACGATGGAATTTATGTTCTTGTAAAAGAAGTAATGGATAATTCTATAGATGAGTTTGTAATGGGGAACGGAAAAAAAATTGACATCAGTATAGGTAACGACCTAGTAGAAATTAGAGACTACGGAAGAGGTATACCTCTTGGAAAAGTAAAAGACGTAGTTTCAAAAATGAATACTGGTGGCAAATACGATTCAAGAGCTTTTAAAAAATCTGTTGGTTTAAATGGGGTTGGAACCAAAGCTGTAAATGCACTTTCAGTTGATTTTTCGGTAGAATCTATAAGAGAAGGAGAGCTAAAAAAAGTATCATTCACAAGGGGAGAAGTGGTCAAAGATTTTCCTTTAGAAAATACACCACAGAAAAATGGAACAAAGGTGTTGTTTTCACCTGACAAAGACATATTTAAAAAATATAAGTTCAGAGATACTTATTTAGAAAAAATGTTTTGGAATTATTGTTATCTAAACAGAGGGTTAACAATAAATTACAATGGAAATAAATTCTTCTCCAATAATGGTTTAAAGGATTTGCTTGAAGCTAATATGGATGGATCTCCGTTGTATCCAATTATACACCTTGAAGGAGACGATATTGAAGTAGCTTTTACTCATTCCAGAGGTTATGGTGAAGATTATTCTTCATTTGTAAATGGTCAGCACACAACTCAAGGTGGAACTCATCAAAGCGCATTTAGGGAGGCTGTAGCCAAGGTTATAAAAGATTTTTTCAATAAATACGAACCAGTAGATATCAGACAAGGAATCGTAGCGGCTGTAAGTATAAAAGTAATCGAACCTGTATTCGAATCTCAAACTAAAACTAAACTTGGTTCTACTGAGATCGAACCAGATGGTCAATCAGTAAGAGGGTTTGTTATGGATTTCTTAAAAGAGAAATTAGATAATTTCCTCCACAAAAATCCCGATGTGGTTCAACACATGGAGAATAAGATAAAACAATCCGAAAAAGAAAGAAAAGAATTATCTGGTATACGAAAGTTGGCAAGAGAACGTGCTAAAAAAGTGAGTCTTCATAACAAGAAACTAAGAGATTGCAAAATTCATTTTAATGACTTTAAAAGCGAAAGAAGAGAAGATACTTCTATTTTCATTACTGAGGGTGATTCTGCAAGTGGTTCTATAACTAAGTGTAGAGATGTGAAGACACAAGCTGTGTTTAGCCTTAGAGGTAAACCCTTAAATTCATTTGGATTAACTAAAAAAGTGGTTTACGAAAATGAGGAATTTAACTTGATTCAGGCTGCCTTGAATATTGAAGAGGATATGGATAATCTTAGGTATAATAAGATCATCATTGCAACAGATGCAGATGTGGATGGAATGCATATTAGGTTGTTATTGCTTACTTTCTTTTTAAGGTTTTTCCCAGATTTAGTAAAAAAGAATCATGTGTTTATTCTCCAAACCCCTCTATTTAGAGTTCGTAATAAAAAAGAAACTCGTTACTGTTACTCTGATGAAGAAAAAGAACGTGCACTAAATGATTTGGGTAAAAACCCTGAGATTACAAGATTTAAGGGACTTGGTGAAATTTCCCCTGATGAGTTTAAGCATTTCATTGGTGATGACATGAGACTTGAGCCTGTAATTTTAACTAAAGATAGATCAATCGAAGAGATTTTAGAATTCTACATGGGGAAAAACACACCTGATAGACAAGGTTTTATTATAGATAACTTAAAAGTAGAAGAAGACTATTTTGAAGAAGAAAAAGAGTTGATATGAGCGAATTAGAGGAGAATGTAAATGAGAATTTAGAATCTGGAGAAGACCATATCATTTCTCTATCTGGCATGTATAAGGAATGGTTCCTGGATTATGCCTCATATGTCATATTGGAAAGAGCCGTACCAGCTATTGAAGATGGATTTAAGCCTGTCCAGAGAAGAATTCTTCATTCTATGAAAGAGTTAGATGATGGTCGTTACAATAAGGTAGCAAACATTATTGGGAATACCATGAAGTATCATCCTCATGGTGACGCATCAATTGGTGACGCCATAGTTCAAATTGGTCAAAAGAATTTATTAATTGATTGCCAAGGAAACTGGGGAAATTTACTAACTGGTGATGGAGCTGCCGCTCCAAGATACATTGAAGCTAGGACTACTAAGTTTGCTAATCATGTACTATATAACGCTAAAACTACCAATTGGCTTAGTTCATATGATGGCAGAAATAAAGAACCCCAATATTTACCAGTAAAGTTTCCTGTATTATTAAATCACGGTGCAGAGGGGATTGCAGTTGGTCTTGCTTGTAAAATATTACCTCACAATTTCATTGAACTTATAGAGGCTAGTATAAATTCACTTAAGGGTAAAAAAGTAGAAATATTCCCTGATTTCCCCAATGGTGGTTTAGCTGATTTTACGCAGTATAATGATGGTTTAAGAGGTGGAAAAGTTAGAGTTCGTGCCGGCATTGAAAAACTAAATAATAAAACATTAATAATTAATCAAGTTCCATATGGTACCACGACAGATTCACTAATTGAATCTATTGTTAGAGCTACTGAAAAGAATAAGATAAAAGTCAAAAAAATTGAAGATAATACGGCTGCAGAAGCTGAAATATTAATTCATTTACCAGCCGGCGTGTCACCAGATAAAATGATTGACGCTTTGTACGCCTTCACCAATTGTGAAATGTCTATTTCTCCAAATGCGTGTGTGATAGAAAAGAATAAGCCTGTTTTTATTGGAGTTTCTGAAATTTTAAAGCGTTCAACACAAAGAACAGTTGATTTATTAAAACTGGAGCTTGAAATAAAGTTAAGCGAACTTGAAAATCAATGGCACTGGCTTTCATTAGAAAGAATATTTATAGAAAATAGAATCTATCGCGATATTGAAGAAGAAGAAACCTGGGAAGGAGTGCTTAATGCTATTAAAAAAGGCTTGAAACCTCATGTTAAATCACTTAAAAAAGAAATTTCTGACGATGACATCATAAAGCTAACCGAAATTAAAATTAAGCGAATCTCTAAATTCGATAGTGACAAGGCAGAAGATAATCTTCTGAAAATAGAAGAAAGTATAACTCAAGTAAAAGATCACTTAGAACATTTAATTGATTATGCAATTGACTATTATAAGGACTTAAAAGATAAATACGCTGAAGGAAAAGAGAGAAAGACAGAAATTAGGGTTTTTGATAATATTGCGGCTAGAAAGGTGGTCGTTTCAAACAAAAAGCTTTACGTAAATAAAGAGGAAGGTTTTATTGGTTGGACATTGAGAAGAGATGAATTTGTTGAAGATTGTTCAGATTTAGATGATATCATTATATTTTTTGATAGCGGAAAAATGATAGTCACTAAAATTGCAGATAAAAAATTCGTTGGAAAAGGAATCCTCCACACAGCTGTCTGGAAAAAGGGGGATGAAAGAACCATTTACCATTTAATCTATCAAGCAGGTAAAATGGCCCCCTCATATATGAAAAGATTTGCCGTAAACTCCATTACAAGAGATAGAGAATATGATTTAGTAGGTAATGCTAAAAATCCAAAAATTCATTATTTCTCTGTAAATCCTAATGGAAGAAGAGAATCTGTATCTATAAAGCTCAGACCTAGACCCAAATTAAAAAAACTCAGAATAGAAGTTGATTTTGCAGAACTAATGATTAAGGGTAGAGCAGCTAAAGGTAATCTAGTCACGAAACACTTTATCTCAAAAGTAGAACAAAAGGATGTAGGAGGTTCCACTCTTTCCGCACGAAAGATATGGTGGGATGAAGTGGTTTCAAGATTAAACAATGAAGGTAGAGGGAAGTTGTTAGGTAGCTTTAAAGGAGACGATAAAATCCTAACGATTTATTCATCAGGTCATTATTTACTCTCAAACTTTGAGTTATCTAACAAGTTTAGTGATGACTTAATTCATATTGAAAAATGGTATTCAGATCGTCCTCTAGCTTGTGTATATTGGAATGCAGCAAGAGAGCTATTTTTTGTTAAAAGATTTAAAGTAGAAACATTAACTAAAAAGTATCAATTTATTGGAGATAATGACGAACTTACAGTAGTTTCGACTCACTTTAAACCTAAGGTAAATATTTCATTTAACAAGCGCTTAAAAGAAACAAAAGATCTTAAAGACAAAATAGTAGAATTAAATGATGTTATCGAAATAAAAGGAGAAAAAGCGCAAGGAAATCAACTTACTCGCTTAAAAGTAAAAGATATTAAGTTGATGGAGGTGATTGAAGGAGAAGAATGGCCAGTAGAAACGGAACAAGAAGTCCCAGTCTCTGATGAAAATGCAAAAATTGATGTAGTTACATCGGAAGAAATCTCACAAGAAAAAAAGATAATCCAAGATGAAAAATTATCAAAAAATCAAGATGATAACATTATATCCAACAGTAAGCCTACCATAGAAAAACCAATTGAAGTAGAATGGGATATTAATGATGATCAAAAAGACTTAGAAGATGATAACGGACAGATTAAAATTTTCTAAAAGATGAGAATTTTAACCTTTTTATTGGCATCTTTATTCTTGACAGGTTTTTCTCAAGATCCCCTTTCAGATACCATTAAAAAATTAGATTCCTTATCAGTTATAAAAAAAGAATTAAATCCCAACTACTTTGGTTTTAATATTACTCCTCTTATGTCAGGAATCATTATTACATCTAATGATTACAATGTTAAGGTTGGTGCAGTTTACAAACATAATTTAGGATACAAAAACCTAAGATTTGGAATGAATTACCTAACCGAGGGAAGTAACTCATTTTATGACTATTATATTCCATTAAACACCTCTGACACCTCTATTTTGTATCGATATTTTGAGTCAAATTATCATCACTATGATTTTAGAATAGGATTCGAAGAATTAAGAGGTTATTCCAATACACGTGTTCATGTAGGAGCTGATTTAATTTTTGGAACAGGTAGGCAGGATTCTAAATATTTTCATAGACTATTCATGTTGGATTCTACCAATAAATATGCATTAACTACTTCTTCAAATGATCCATTTACTAGTGAACTCTTGAATTCAGAGGGAAATAGAAGTTCATCCTATCTTATCACAGGTATTGATGTATCCTTTGGCTTTGATTGGGTTTTGAATGAGGATTTTTTACTCACTTTCCAAATTACTCCACAGTTCAATTATTACATTTTTCGATCCGAAAATATTTTTGACCCGTACCAAGAATATATCCAATATGGCGACTATGCCGATTTCAAACTTGGATATATGGATTTAAACTTGATTTACAAGTTTTAATTTACGAGTGCTTTTGATTTTGGTGCAGAGTCTAGTATAGTTTGATTAGCTTTATCTTCATACTTCTTGAAGTTCTTATTGAATTCATCCGCTAGATCGTACGCTTTTTCCTCATAAGATGATTTATCATTCCAAGTATTAACTGGGTTAAGTACGTTGTGTGGTACATTAGGACAAGTTACAGGCATTTTAAGGCCAAACACTGGGTGAGTTTGATAATTCACTTTATTCAAGCTCCCGTTTAATGCAGCTGTAATCATGGCTCTAGTGTAAGCTAGCTTCATTCTTTTGCCAACTCCATAAGGGCCGCCAGTCCATCCTGTATTTACTAGCCATACATTGACATTAGTTGAATCCATTTTTTCACCAAGCATTTCAGCATATTTAGTAGGATGTAGCGGTAAAAATGGAGCACCAAAACATGCTGAAAAAGCAGTTACTGGCTCTGTTATTCCTTCTTCAGTGCCAGCTACTTTTGCAGTATACCCTGATATGAAGTGAAACATCGCTTGTCCTTTTGTTAGTTTTGAAATAGGAGGTAATACACCAAAAGCATCAGCGGTTAAAAAGAAAATATTTTTTGGGTTCATTCCTTTAGATCCTTCAGCGATATTTTTTATAAAATCGATTGGGTAACTCACTCTAGTATTTTCAGTAATATCCCCATTTGAAAAGTCAACGGAATCAGAATTAGTTTCAAATATGACATTTTCAAGTATAGCACCGGGCTTGATGGCATTCCAAATATCTGGCTCTGTTTCTTCGCTTAAATCAATGCATTTTGCGTAGCAACCTCCTTCGAAATTAAACACAGTGTCATTTGACCAACCATGTTCGTCATCTCCAATTAACATTCTATTTGGATCTGCTGATAGTGTGGTTTTACCTGTTCCAGATAAACCGAAGAATATAGCTGTATCACCCTCTTTACCAAGATTTGCTGAGCAATGCATAGAAAGTATGTTTTTTTGATGTGGTAAAACAAAATTTAGCACAGAAAAAATACCTTTTTTGATTTCTCCAGTGTAGCCTGTACCACCAATTAGTATCATTTTTTTTGTAAAGTTGATGATGGCAAAATTCTCTTGTCTTGTTCCATCTTCGCTTGGATTGGCCCTAAATCCTGGGGCATTTATAATATGCCATTCAGGTAAAAAGTGAGCTAGATCTTCGGACTTTGGATCAATGAACATGTTGCTTGCGAATTGATTGGACCAAGGAAATTCGTTGATGACTCTTAAATTAAGTTGGTATTCTGGAAGTGAGCAAGCATAAGCATCTCTCACATAAATTTCTTTCCCTTTAAAGTATGACATCATTTTATCATATATTACATCGAAATGGCTTTCTTCAAATGGAATATTAATATCACCCCACCATACGACATCTTGAGTAATTCGATCTTTTACAATGAATCTATCCTTAGGCGATCTCCCTGTGAATTTTCCCGTATTAACAGCTAACGCACCAGAGCTTGCGATACGGCCCATTCCTTTTTGAACCGTTATTTCTGTAAGATCTGATGGAGGGAGATTCCAATATACTTTTGTGATTTCTTTTAATCCTAACTCTGAAAGATTATCTGTGCTAGGAGGTGTTCCGAAAATGTCCATAAAAGAGTTTTAAAAAACTTAGACAAAGTTAAACAAAGGCCTAAGGAATAGTCGGTTTTATAATTTTAAATATCCACAAAATTTCAAGATTTAAACAAATTTCATTTCATTTATGTCAATTATACTAAAATGATATTTTAAACCACAGAAGAAATGAATAATTTCAGAACAGAAGTCTCAGTCCACGAATCTGACTTGTCTTTGAACCACAACAGGCTTTTTTTATCATTTGGCTCCTGCTTTGCATTCGAAATATTTAAAAAATTAAGATCTTATGGTTTTTATATCCAGCATCCTGGAGGCGTAATTTATAATCCGATATCCATCTTAGATATAATGCTTAAAGGGATAAATAATACTTCATATGTAAACAAAGATTTAGTCAGATATAAAAATACTCATTTTAGCTGGTTCCATAACGGAAAAGATTATCATCATGTGTCTTCTGAAATGCTTATTGATCAATTAAATAATGAAAATCAAGTTGTTAATGATCTATTAAAAAAAAGACCAATGATATTGGTTACATTCGGAACAGCTTTCGTGTACGAACTGCAATCAACTAATCAAATTGTGGCTAATTGCCATAAACAAAATTCCGCTCTATTTCGAAAAAGAAAACTGTCAGTAGAGGAAATAATAATTCCTTGGAAAAATTTGATTCAACATTTAGATGCAGAATTTATTTTTACAGTTAGCCCTGTAAGGCACATTAAAGATGGATTAGTTGAAAATAATGTAAGTAAATCAACTTTATTACTCGCAGTTCAGGAGATTATATCTTCTTTTCCCAACAAATCAACTTACTTTCCAAGTTATGAAATACTACTAGATGAACTTCGAGATTATCGCTTTTATGCTTCTGATTGGATACATCCCAGTCAAGAAGCTATTGATTATATCTGGAATAAATTTACTAAGTCTTTTATTGCTGACTCTAGTAAAGCATTAATACTTGAAATTGAAAAAATCAGAAAAGGTTTAAATCATAAAATATTATATGAAGTTGATGCGGATTTCTACAAAAATTTACTTAAAAAAATACAACAAGTAAAACCAAAAACTCCTCATTACTCATGGGAATACGAAATTGCATTTGTTCAAAAGTACTTAGCTGACTAGATTCATATCAAACTCATTTAATGTATTTAATACACAATATGATTTATCATGCCATTTTTCAACTGGTGATAATCTATCTGGTACTAGAACAACTCTCATGCCAGCATTTATTCCAGCTTCCATTCCTGCTTTAGAATCTTCCAAGACTAAACATGATGAGGGTTCTAATCCTAATTTTTTAGCAGTGGTAAGAAAAACTTGGGGATCAGGCTTGCCTTTTTCTTCAAATTCAGCAGAATGTACGACTTCAAAATAGGATTGAATTTTTAATTTATTCAGAACTGTTTGAATGAGTTTCATAGAAGACGAGGAGGCTAGGGCCAATGGTATTTTCCGATCAGTAAGCTTGCTAATGGTTTTCAAAACTCCAGGTAATGGAGCCCCTTCAGAACGAATAAGTTTAATCATTCTATCTGTTATGTCATTTACTACATGTGAAATGGATGGGGAACTCCATTTTAATTGGGAATGCCAATATCCAACTACTTCATCAATTCGCATCCCTTTAGTAGATTCACACATCTCGTAGGTAAAATCATAACCGATACTTCCAAAGGCCTCGATTTCCGCTCTTTTCCAAAGTGGCTCAGAGTCAATAATTAAACCGTCCATATCAAATATAACGGCCTTTATCTTTTTATTCATTTTATCCTAAAAATGGATATCTATAGTCTGTAACAGGAACAAGTGCTTCTTTAATTGTTCTTGGAGAGGTCCATCTTAATAGATTTAGATACGATCCTGCTTTGTCATTTGTTCCTGATCCTCTTGCTCCACCAAAAGGTTGTTGACCGACTACTGCTCCTGTTGGTTTGTCATTGATGTAGAAGTTTCCAGCGGAATTTTCTAATTTTTTCATTGCATGTTGAAGTGCATATCTGTCTTGACTGTAAACAGCACCTGTTAATGCATATTCTGAAGTGTTGTCAACCAAATTTAAAACCTGATCAAAGTCTGTGTCATTATAAGTATATACGGTTACCACAGGACCAAATATTTCTTCGCACATGGTTTTGAATTTAGGGTCAGTTGTACTAACTATAGTCGGCTCAATAAAATAACCTTTGCTTTTATCGTAATTTCCACCTACTAAAATTTCAGCATCATTAGCATTTTTTATGTGATCTATATATCCTGCAATTCGATCAAATGCTTGCTCTGAAATGACAGCATTAATAAAGTTTGAAGGATCATCAGTGCCTCCCATTTTAAAAGATTTTACGTCTTCAATTACTTTGTTGAGTATTTGCTTAGATAAAGATTTTGGTAAATAAACTCTAGATGCTGCTGAGCATTTTTGCCCTTGAAATTCAAACGCTCCCCTAGAGATTCCAGCTGCTACAGCCATAGGATCAGCTGATGGGTGGGCTACAATAAAGTCTTTTCCTCCAGTTTCACCGACTATTCTAGGGTATGATTTGTATGTATCAATGTTATTACCTATAATCTTCCATAGGTTTTTAAATACAGCTGTTGAACCAGTAAAGTGAAGACCAGCAAATTCGGGATGATTAAAAACAACTTCACCAGCTTCTGGACCATCTGCTACCACCATATTGATAACACCATCTGGAAGACCAGCTTCCTTGAATAGTTTCATTATTACATGTGCTGAATACATTTGTGTTTCTGCAGGTTTCCAAACAATCACATTTCCCATCATAGCTGGTGCTGCACATAAATTTGCTGCAATAGCAGTAAAATTAAATGGAGTAATTGCAAAAACAAACCCTTCTAATGGTCTATATTCTAGTCTATTGATGATTCCATCTGCAGATTCAGGTTGTTCTGCATAAATCTGTTGCATGTAAGCCACATTAAATCTTAAAAAATCAATTAATTCACAAGCAGCATCAATTTCAGCTTGAAAAACATTTTTAGATTGACCTAACATAGTTGCTGCATTCATTTCATCTCTGTAAGGACCTGCTAATAAATCAGCCGCTTTTAAAAAAATAGTAGCTCTATTTTCCCATGGAATGGAAGACCATTCTTTTCTAGCTGCTAATGCAGCAGAAATGGCATCTTGCACATGTTGTTTATTTCCCATACTAAAATGACCTAACAAATGTTGATGATCATGAGGAGGATTCATTGGAAGTTTTTTATCTGTAGTAATCTCCTTATTGCCAATATATAATGGAACATGAATAGGATCTTGGTGGTACATTTGGTTATACTTCTCTAATAGCGATTCACGTTGAGGCGACCCTTTTACATAACTGTTTACGGGTTCGTTTTCTGGAAATGGCATTTGGTATATTCCTTTAGGCATGGGTATTTTTTTTAATTTGGTTGCAAATTTAAAATTTATCTCTTTACAATTAAATTGATATTTTGAAATGATCTAATTTTAATTTATGTACACACCATTTCTTGCTAATACGACTAATCATCCTTTTGGAATTGAGATAGTTAGTGCTGAAGGTATTTATCTTACAGATAGTCAAGGCAAGAAATACATAGATCTAATTTCAGGAATTGCTGTTTCTAATTTGGGTCATCAAAATATGCACATTAAACAGGCACTTCAGAAACAGTTAGATAAACATCTACATGTAATGGTTTTTGGTGAATTTAGTCAAGAGATACAAAATAAATTAGCTCAAAAACTAGCCACTTTCTTACCTGAGAGTTTAAATTGTTTGTATGTGGTGAATTCGGGGACTGAAGCGAATGAAGCGGCACTTAAATTAGCCAAACGGGCCACTGGAAAGACTAGACTTATTTCCTTTAAGGGAGCTTATCATGGATCCACTCATGGTTCTTTAAGTGTTTCTGGAAATGAACAAAAGAAATATGCTTTTAGACCCCTTTTGCCGGACGTAATACAGTTACCCTTTGATGATTGCGATGCTCTTGAAAGTATTGATCATCAAGTAGCTGGAGTTATTATAGAACCTATTCAGGGGGATGCAGGAGTAAGAATTCCTTCAAAGGAATTTATGGCCAAACTCAGGAAAATATGTGACCAATACTGTATATTATTAATTGCTGACGAAATTCAAACTGGTTTTGGTAGAACAGGTAAATTGTTTTCGTACGAACATTTTGATATTGTACCTGACATCATCACAATAGGCAAAGCATTTGGTGGGGGTATGCCTATTGGAGGTTTAGTTACCAGTCAAAAAATCATGTCACTATTCACAACTAATCCACCATTGGGACACATTACTACTTTTGGGGGACATCCTATGTGTTGTGCAGGGGCCTTAGCATCACTAGAGGTATTAGAAAATGAAAATGTAATTTCTAAAGTAGAACAAAAAGGTGTTCTATTTGAATCGTTGTTAAAGCATAAAATGATAAAGGAAATAAGACGGAAAGGATTGTTTTTTGCCATAGAACTTGAGAATACAGCCATTGTTCAAAAAGTAGTAGAAGGTTGTAAAGAAAAGGGGCTTCTTAGTTTTTGGTTTCTTTCATGCCCTGAAAGCTTTAGAATTGCACCCCCTTTGATTATTTCAGAAGAAGATATAAAGACTTCTTGTACAATAATTAAAGAGGTAATGGATCAACTATCTTAACTTTTTTTCAATACAGTCTATTAGTGCTTTTACATCACGTTGGTTATTAAACACATTTATAGACACTCTAATGTAAGAACCCCTTAGAGACACATATATATTGTTTTTTTCTAAGTTAGTTTTCATGGTTTCTGGGCTTATGCTTTCAGGAAGTTTTAATGCAAATAGGTGAGGGTAGGTGTAATCATTTTCTTCAAACCCTATTCCAATGGGAGATAATCCATTTTTGATTTCAGAAAAAAGAGAAAAACAATAGTCGTGAATTTGCTGTACACCCCATTTTTGAATTTGCTTTAGTCCTTCTATTAAGATTGGGGTAAGAAGAAAATTACTTGTTTGTCCAACGTTAAACCGAGAAGAATCCGGTTTGTATGTAGGGTCATATTCTGTGATTTTACTAAATTCTATGGCGTTAGTTCGGTTCATCCAAGATTCTTCAATAGGTATACCTTCTGAAAATTTAGATGAAAAATATCCTACTGCCATAGAGTAGGGGCCAAATAACCATTTGTAACCAGCGCAAATCAATGCATCTACTTTTAAATCAACTACATTTATAGGAAAGGCACCAGCTAATTGTGTTGCATCTACAATAAATGTCACGCCCAATTGATGGCACTTATCCCCTATGGATTTTATATCGATTTTTGTACCGTCCATCCAGTGATTCATAGACATTAGCACGACATCCGTACTTTTATCAATAGAATCTAATATGGCTTCGTTCCATAATTTGGCGGTTCTATTTTCTCTCTTTACTGTTATCAATTTAGCCTTATGTTCATTTGACCATTTGTCTAAAGCAAAATAGCCACTAGGAAATTCATTTTCTATAGTGACTGCCTTTTTATATAGCGCTTTAACATTGTTGAGTGCGGTAGCAAAACCATAAGAGGTAGAGGGGAATAATGCAATTTGACTAGGTTTTGCACTAATTATATCTGCAAATAAAATTCTAGCTACTTCAGTGCTTTCAAAAAAATCTTTTGGTTTATACAAAAAAGGATTTCTTTCTTTTAATACAGCGTTTAATATGGCTTTTTCTCCCGATTTGAGCAGTGGTGCCTTATAAGCACAGTTTAAATAATGAACATGTTCATCTATTTGAAATTTATCCCTTTGACATTTCATTTTTACTAAGTCTTACAAAAATTTAAAATAAACTATTCAACAATAATATATGAATAAAATAATAGCAATATTTTGCTTTAAACAAAAAAAAACTTAATTTAGTGTAAATAATACAATAACTATTAACTTAATTTTTAATCTTATGAAAAAAATTTACTTATCTGTTTTGTTAGCTATTCCTTTTCTATTTAATGCTCAGTCTATTGAAGGAACTTGGAAATTAGCTCAACAAGCAGGAGCACTAGCCGTAGGCCCTAACCAAGGCGATGGAAGCTGGTGGTCCAACTCGGCAAATGATTTAACTGTTAGAGATTGTTTTTTTGATGATTCTATCACTTTTGATGCTAATGGAAACATGATGCATTACATGGACGGTAGTACGTGGGTAGAAGCTTGGCAAGGTGTTGCTAGTGAACAATGTGGTACTCCTGTAGCTCCGCATGATGGTTCAGGTACTTACACATACACATTTGCTAATAATCAATTAACAGTAAATGGCTTAGGTGCACATATTGGTTTACCAAAAGCAATTAATGGAGGTGAGTTAACTGATCCTGCAAATGCAGTGAGTTCGATCACTTATGAAATTTCTTTTGGATCAAACGGTGAATTGATTGCTGATATTCAAAGTGCTGGTGGTGGTACTGGTTGGTGGAGATTTATTTATACGTCTACTTCAGCTGCTCCTCCTCCTCCTCCCGCTGCTCATGATGTTACTTTCGTAGTATACACAGATAACATTGCTGGAAACGTTTCAAGTGACGGTATGTACATCGGTGGTGGATTTGTTGGTGGAAATGATGCATTGCCACTTGCTGATGCAGATGGTGACGGTATTTGGGAAGGTACAATGAACTTACCTGCTGCAGGTGGTCATTTTACAATTCTAAATGGTAACTGTGGTGATTGGTCTTGTAAAGAAGATATTTCTGGTTTACCATGTGCTGATCCAGGAAACTATAACGACAGAAACAACCTACTAGGTGGATTTACACAAGACACTACGTTGTATCTGCAGTATGGAGATTGTTCTACACCAGGTGGTACAGGAGTTATAGATGATGCGAAAAATGTAATTTCAATTTATCCTAATCCTACTTCTGATGTGATTAACATTTCTAGTACATCTACTATTACTAATTACACAATATACAATATGATTGGAAACAGAGTTATGTCAACTAATGTGAATGCATCTAATGCAGTTGTTGATATGTCCACTTTGACAAAGGGTGTATATTTTGTAGAGGTTAACCAAAATGGTATACTAACTAACAAAAGAATAATTAAGAAGTAAATTCTTTTATATTTAAGTAAGTTAAAAAGCCCACTGATGTGGGCTTTTTTAGTTATCACGATTTTCGAAATTTTCCTCTTTCTTTTCCCTAATTCTTTTTAGAATTAAATAAAAGACCACTACGGTTAAAACAGCGTATAGAAGAAATTTAATGGTCAATGTTTTAATTTAACTGCTGTTCCGTAAGCAAGTATTTCTGCAACACCTTGCATAATCATTGAAGTGGTAATTCTAACATTAATTACAGCATCTGCTCCTAAGCTTTCTGCATCTTTAATCATACGCTGTAATGCTTGTTCTCTTGAGTCAGCTTGAAGCTTTGTATATTCATTGATTTCACCACCAATCAAGTTTTTTAGAGCAGCGAAAATATCTCTTCCTACATTTCTAGCTCTTACCGTACTTCCCCTAGATAGTCCAAGGATTTCAACTATTTCCTTTCCTGGAATATTTTCTGTAGTGGTAACGATCATGTTAGATTATTTCGTTTGCTTCAAAATGGAATTCACCCTCAATTTGAGCGTTTTCATCTGAGTCTGATCCGTGAACAGCGTTTCTACCTTTTGATTCTGCGTATTTTTTTCTAATGGTCCCTTCAGCAGCTTCAGCTGGGTCAGTAGCTCCAATTAAGGTTCTGAAATCTTCTACTGCGTTGTCTTTCTCCAGTATGGCAGCCACAATAGGACCAGAAGACATGTATTCAACTAGTTCTCCATAAAATGGTCTTTCCGCATGAACAGCATAAAATGCTTTTGCTCTTTCCTCAGAAAGCTGTGTATACTTCATGGCTTTAATAGAGAAGCCTGCATCTGATATCATTTGTAAAATGTTTCCAATGTTTCCAGATTCAACAGCATCCGGTTTGATCATAGTAAATGTTCTTTTTCCTGACATTTTTATTATTTAATGGATTAAAATCGCTGCAAATATAATTGTTTGTACATCAAAATCAATTAATGTATTTGTCATTTGCAATCACTCTAATGCTTGTAAAACTTTTTACCATCTAAAATCATAACCGTTATCCCATCGTTATCCAAGTAAGGTTCTGAATCTACACTGAATTTCTTGGAAAACCCTGGTGTTTTAAATTTGATCGAATTATCCTTTATGATTACCCTAGTTTCATTATTGTATCGTCTAACTCTTTTAATTTTACCAAAACCATCTTTCCAAATTTCTATTGAAAATTTTTCAGATCCCCAACTGCCAAGAAATATATTGTGTTCATCTTTTATGGGTTTTGTGCACGAGATTAATAAGGTCAAACAGAGTAATATGCTAAATAACGTGTATATTTTTTTCATGGTTATTTTTTTTGATTTTATAACCAAATAAGGTGCCAAAATTAATTCGTGTGGTCATACACAATAACCCATTGATTTTGCATTTTCTTCCATAATAAGGTATAGTAACCGGATAAATTACCCAATGAGTCGTTTCTAATTAATTTCCAATTTCCAGTTATTTGATGGTGTTTGCTATCTAATGGTTTGCAATCAAGATTGGTGAAATTAAGTTCACCCATTTCTTTTTTGTTACGGTAACTTTTTTTGTAATTATCTAGGGTTGTTTGCCAACCATATTGAATGCCGTTTTTACCTATGAACATCAATGAATCACTTTTCCAATAACTCGACATGAATTTTTCTATATTTCCATCATTCCAAGATTGTTGTTGTTTCATCATCAGATCATCAAGTAGCTGACAATAATCGGGTAGTTTTTCATTACAAGAATAGAGCAGCGAATTACAAGCAAATAGAACTATAAAGAGCTTAAACTTCCGCATTTTCTTTATGTTTTTTTTCATTGGTTCTAAAAACAATGTTTTCATCAAATGAATCTATTAATACATCATCACCTTTATGTATGGTTCCTTTGAGTAACTCTTTAGATAATCCATTTAAAATTTCCTTTTGCACAAGTCGTTTTATAGGTCTTGCTCCATATTGTGGTTCAAAACCTTTTTGAGCAAGATATTCGATGGCGTAATCTGTTAT